>CAZFNT010000021.1:3233-17011 GCA_964520315.1 uncultured Gemmatimonadota bacterium | reverse complement strand
AGCCCGACGACGCGATCTGCGGGGGCGGGATCGGCCCCGAATTCGACATTTCCTACGGAGCTATGACCCAGCTCTTCGTCGGGAGCGGCGGCGGACCGGCGTCGGTGCTCGTGCGCAATCTCACCGATCAGAGCGCGCAAAAAGTGTTGTGGCTCTCCGCTCCACCGAACATCGTCGTTCCCCTCGGAGTGGCAAGCACCTTTCCGCCGGGAAGCAACTGGTTCTACACCGGCGTGGACGAGTTGCCGCCTTTCGTCGCTCCAGGCGACTATTCCGGCACTGTCAATCTGGGCGACGCTGTAGGCGGCGCCGCCGATGCATCGGTGCCAATGAGCTTCACTGTTGTCGCGGAAGGCCTCGAGCCCTAGATCGGCTGGCTTCACCGTAGTGAACATCGAATGCGTCGATGATCACTTGCTGGTCCCAATTATGGCGATCTCCTTCGCCGACGACACCGATTTTCAAGACGTGGTGACCGTCGTAAAGCCCGTCGAGCGATAGCACGGGGATGTTCCATTCCTCGACAGGGCTATACAGGTCGAGTGTGTCGGGGGGACTGCCATCAAGCCTCCAAACGGCTGCTCCCGAGCTCGGAGTCCGCGCACCGATCCAATCGACGCCGGTTCCATCGAACTCGAAGCGCAGGCCGGATTCCGGCACACAGCCGATCGTTGCGACCCCTTCGGCGTACTGCGCGCCTACCTCCGCGTACCAGTCGAAATCTTTGCCGCGCCGCCACGGTTGCAGATGCCGAATCGAGTTCGCCAAGAGCGGAACCTCTGGAGAGGGCGACCAAAGGGCCGTGTCTTCGCGGCGATCGTCGTAACGTTCCACGGAAGTGGTTCGGGTCCAAGTGTAGCCACCGTCCCAGGTCATGTAGAAACCGCCGTAGCACCCGGCGATCATCGTGCCGTCTACCGCGAAGTTCGGTGAGAGCGCGAGACATTCCACGAAACCGCCCTCGAGCCCATCGGGCCAGCGTGTTTCCCACGTCGTGCCGGCGTCGGTCGATAACGTTACTCCCGCACCATGTGTCGCCACCGCGATCGTGAGGTCGTCGAGCGACTCTCCCGACACGACGAGAGCGTTCAGATTGGGATCGGGCATGCGATTCTGCTGCGATTCCCAGTTGGCGCCGGCATCGAAGCTGCGATCCACGCCGGTAGCGGTGTGTCCGATGACGGCGAACGAATCCTGCGCGAAGTCGGGAGAGAGCTCGATGAATCGAAGACCGGAAGGCACGAGGCCCGCACCGTAACTGTGCCAACTCGCTCCGGCGTCTGTGGTTCTGAGGATTCCGCTCGGGGTGACGGCGAACACCAGCTCGTCTTGAGTGTAATTGGGTGATATCGCCATGTCGTAACACTTCTGGCGCAGATCCAGCGATTTATCCCACATGATTCCGCCGTCGACCGATTTCTGAATTGTCCACCAATTGCCGGCAAAAAGCGTACCGTCCTGCTCCCACGCGGGTGAGAACTGAATCGCCTTCGTTGCGCCGAGCGAATTGACGTCTATTCTGCCGAACTGGCTACCCTCGTTGAAATAGCGCAGATTCCAGCTCATTCCTCGATCGGTGGAGATCTCTACTCCCCAACCGGTTCCGCTCATGATCCGACCATCGGTGGCGAAGTCCGGCGAGAGCGCCAGAGCATAGTTGGAGACGGAAGAAGAGCCTTGATTGCGAATCTCCCAGGTTCTCCCAGCGTCGTTCGAGAAAAGCACCTCGAAGCCGTAGGCGGTCGCGACGATCGTGGGATCTTGTTCGAATGAAGGAGAGATTTGCACGCGGCGCGCCAAGCGCGTATGAAGCAGCCGGGGAGCGAACCAGGGTTCCGGCGCGTAGGGACGGTAGATGCGGAGTCCCTCGAACATGGCTACGAAGAACTCGCCGTCGTTTTCGTAGTCCGGCGAGAAGGAGACACCACGGAAGTGCTCCGTGGTTTGAGAGGTGTAAGGGATGTAGGGCAGATCGACCGGAAGCCAGGTGTTTCCGCCATCCACGGTGCGGAACATGCCGCGGGCCGCGGTGGTCACGAGCGCCTCTCGGTCGTCGGCGTAATCGGGACTCATGGTGACGGCGGTGACATTCGGATCGATCGGAAGGGTGTCGAGGTGGTAGCGCTCCCAAGTAGCTCCCGCGTCGTGGGTCGCGATGATCCCCGACTCTGTGGTGGCGAGGATGATCGTCGGGTCCTGGTGGAAGTTCGGCGCTATCGCCACATCTCGAACCGTGATCGGCTCGAAGCCGGTGAGCTGCTCTTCCCAGGTGAGACCGCCGTCGGTCGAGACCAGAAGGCCCGCTTCATCGGCAGCGGCCAGGATCGTCCCGTCCGATGCGAAGATGTTCGAGAAGCGTAGCGCTGAGATGATCGGCCAGTCGGGGTGCTCGAGCACTATCTCGACCGTTGCTCCTCCGTCCTCGCTGCGATAGAGACCCTTGTTGGTTCCTGCGAAAAGAATGCCGTCCTCGGCGAAGTTGGGAGAGAGAGCGATCGAGTGAACCTGGGCACGGTTGATCGCGGTTCGGCTCCAGTGATCGCCCCCATCGGTCGAGATGTCGACCCCTGCGCGATCGGTCCCCACATAGATGGTGGAATCGTTGGCGAAATCGGGCGAGAAAGCCAGATCGTGCACAAGTCGCCCGCTCATCCCCTCATGCGTCGGGCGCCATGTAGTTCCGCCGTCGGAGGAGCGCAGCAAGATGTCGAAGGTCCCCTGAATCGCCACGTAGATCGTTCGATCTCGGGCGTAGTCCGGGCTCGGTCGCACGATAGTGGCTACGTCGTGCGGATGGTGCGCAGCCGCGCGGCCAGCCATGAGAAAGGCTGCAAGAATAGCCGCATACTTCTTCATTCGCTCGGCTCCTTGGGGCGTTCTGGGGGATCGATCGGCACGATCGGTCGATGAAATAGGGGCAGGCGCTCGGGCGATCGCCTATGCGACCCGCGGCCGACCTCTCAGGTAGGAGATCGGCAGATTACAGGCTCGACTGCTCACCATAACCTGCATTGAGGGCCGGTTTCTGAATCGAAGAGCGATTCAGCGATTGCGCGTCGGCGCGCGAACGCAGTTATATTCGATCGAGAATACCGCACGAATCACCGCCAGCCACACTCGGGGGGATTTCGACAATGGGCACATACCGGCGTTTCATGGCCCTCGCCGCACTCTCGTCCATGACTCTGGTCGGCTCCGCCTCGGCCCACCACCCCCACGATCCGATCGATGCCTTCGCCCTGAACCCTCTCTATCCCGACAACACGCTCATGCTCTTGGCGTCGGATGGGTCGTACAACGTCATGGTGCGCAGCAGCGATCACGCCCGCACGTGGAGAGAAGCCCGGCAGGGCCTGGTGGGGCGAGCCGCAACGGCCTTCTCCTTCGCGCCCGACTGGCCCGAGACGCCATATATCTACGCGATAACAGGGCTCGGGGGACTTCAGGTCTCTTGGAACGGAGGGCGATCCTGGAACGCTCCCTTCGGAGGTCACGCGAGGCTCCAGTTTCTCGAGGTCGCATCGGAGCCGGTGCGGGGTCGTTCAGTATTCTACGCTGGATCGGACACGCTCTTCGCGGCCGACCCTGTCCTGCCCGGCGAGGAGGTCGTGCACGTCGTGGGCACAGCGGGCGACACCGTGTCGATCAACGCCATGGCGATCTCGCCCCGATTCGGTGAAGACGAGACGATCGTTCTCGCGACGAACGACGGATCGCTCCTGATCTCGGAGAGCGGTGGCGACGAGTGGGCCACGGTCGTTCTCGGCTGGAACGCCGCCTCACTCGCGATCTCCCCCGATTTTCCGACCGATCGCACGATCTGGGCGGGCACCGCCGGCAGCGGGGTGTTCCGCTCCACCGATGCCGGGCAGACCTTCGCGGAGGCCAACGACGGCCTCACCGATCTTTTCGTGACCGACATCGCCGTCGCGCCGACCTATCCAGCTCCTGCCGAGCTGTGGGTGACCACACGGGACGAGGGGGTCCTGCATTCCACCAACGGAGGCGACTCCTGGACTCGGCTCGGGCTCACGGTCAAGAAGACGAATCAGACCAACATCCACTACCGCCGCCTCCACGTCTCTCCGAGCTGGCCGAGCGACCAGACCCTCTACTGCGCCTCCTTCGAAGGCTTGTACGCTTCGTTCGACGGCGGAGCGAACTGGAGGCAAGCGAACGTCAATCCGACACGCATGGGCAGACTTCTGTCTATCTCTCCCGATTTCGCCGCGGACGGGAGGGTTTTCGGCACCGGCTACGGCATGCAGGTGCTCGAGTCGAACGACGGCGGCGATAGCTGGAGCGTGGAGTTCACCGATTTCGAGGCGATCAGCACCTACTCCCTCGCGGTCTCGCCGACATTCGCCGACGATCAGCTGGTGCTCGCGGGCGTGGGGAACGGCATCCGGCGCTCTGTGGACGGGGGATTGACCTGGCAGGGGATCGTTCTGGCTCCCAACGACACGACCGCCTACTACAACTCGATCCGCAGCATCGTCTACGCATCCACCTTTGCCTCCGATCAGACCGTATATGCCTGCGCGAATGGAGGGATCTATCGATCGACCAACGCGGGCCAGGACTGGGTTTCCTATCCGCCGCCGGTCTTCCGCGCGTGGAGAATGGTTCTCTCACCCGATTTCGCGAACGACCTGACCCTCTTCGTGGCCGGGCCCGGCGCGAACGATGGGGTGGTGCGATCGGTGGACGGTGGCGCGACCTTCACGACTCCTTCGAGCGATGTCGCGAGCGTGACGGCGATGGCGATCGATCCCGATTTCGCCACGACCAACCGACTCTGGATCACTTCCTCCACGATCGGCATCAAGGTCTCCACCGATCGAGGTGCGAGCTGGGTACCTTTGGGCGCCGGCCTGGACGGAAAGAGCCCCTTCCGCTTGGTGCCGGCCAAGCAGTTCTCCACGAACTCGACGATGGTCGCCACGACGCAGTCGAATGGTGTCTGGGAATCGACCGACGCCGGCGCGAGTTGGCATCGTCTCGATCCGAATGCATCTCCCGTGACCCACGCCTCGTCGCTGGCGCTCTCTCCCGACTACCCGGATGTGCCGACCCTTTTCGCCGGGACCTTCGAGGGGATCTTCCGTTCGGTGGATCGAGGTGCGACCTGGGTCAAGACGAGCCACGAAGAGGTGTACGACGATCGCCGCGACGAGCCGATCATCGTCCAAGGCGTCTGGGCTCGCACCCAACAGCCTGGTTGCATCAACTTGGGGATGGCGGAATCGACTCGGATAGGGGCAAGCCTGATTCTGCCTTTCGACGGCGACGGGGTCAGCGTGATAGGGAGCACCGGCCCCGATCACGGGGTGTTGCGGATCTTCATCCAGGGGACGGAGCTTCCTGCCTTCGACGCCTACAGCGCGACGCCCGAGCTGCAGCAAACCCTGGCCGAAGTTTCTGGTCTCGCCCCGGGCTTCCATTGGCTGCGTGTCGAGATCGCGGCGGACCAGAACCCGCTCTCGACCGGCCACCGGATCGGCATCGACGCTTTCAGCGTGACCTACCCATAGGCAGTAGTCTCAAGCGGCGCAGCAGCGCGTCCGGATCGGGATCGCGCCCTCGAAACCCCCGGTAGAGCAGGGCCGGATTTTCGGTGTTCCCACGGCGCAGGAGCTGGTCGCGAAAGAGTCGTCCGACCTTCGGATCGACCACTTTCTCGCGCGTGAAGAGCTCGAAAGCATCGGCGGTCAGCGTCTCCGCCCAGCGGTAGCCATAGAAGCCCGCGGCGTATCCACCGCTAAAGATGTGCTGGAAGGAGACCGAGAGGTTGGCCCCATCCACCACCGGGAAAAGCCGGGTCGCGCGCGTACATTCCTCTTCGTAGGCCCCGACATCGATCACACCGGTCGGATCGCAGCCGAACCAGGCCCAATCGAGATCGATCATGCGCACGCCACCGAGCAGCCCGCACCCGGCAAGGAAGCCCTCCGATGCCTTCAGCTTGTCGAGCAGGTCGCTCGGGATCGTCTCTCCGCTGCGGTGGTGGCACGCGAAGCGATTCAGCACCTCCTTCTCACTGGCCCAGTACTGCATGAGCTGCGACGGAAGCTCGACGAAGTCCCGGTGGACATGGCAGCTGTTGAGGCTCCTGTACGCACTGTCGGAGAGGAGTGTATGAACTGCGTGGCCGAGTTCATGAAAGAGGGTTTGGATCTCCCGAATGCTGAGCAGCGAGGGGCGCATGGGAGTCGAGGGAGCCAGGCTCGCGGTGATCGAGACCAGCGGGCGCCGCTCGCTGCCCTCCTTCGATCCCTGGCAGCGATAGCAGCTCTTCCAGGCACCGCCCATCTTGTTCTCTCGCGCGAGCAGATCGAGGTAGAGCAGACCGAGAAAGCCCCCGCCCTCGTCGTCGACCTCGAAGACCCGAACATCCTCGTGATAGACGGGAAGATCGTGGGCCTCGCGGAAGGTCAAGCCGAACAGGGTCTCGATTAAATCGATGGCGCCCGCGAGCACCTTCTCCATGGGCAGATAGGGTCGTAGCGACTCGTCGTCAAAATCGAACTTCTCGTGCTTGAGCTTCTCCACGTAGTAGCCGGCATCCCAAGATCTGAGCTCTTCCAGGCCGTCGAGCCGGCGGGCCAGCTCGCGCAGCTCCAGCAGCTCCGATTCCGAGGCGGGCTTGGCCACCCCGAAAAGCCTGTCCCGGAAGCGAGTTACGGTCTCGGAAGAGCCGGCCATCCGCAGCTCCAGCTCATAGGCGGCGTGATCCTCGTAACCGAGCAGGCGCGCGCGCTCGTAGCAATGAGAGGCGATCTTTTTGATCACGTCTCGGTTGTCGTACTCCCCGCCGAACCCAATCCCGCCCAACGCTCTGCCGAAGCGTTCGCGAAGCGCTCGGTTGCTCGCGTACTTCATCACCCCCGAGGCGCAGGGCATTTGAAGGGTAAGGCTCCATCCGGAGCCGTGACCCTTCTCGAGCGCGGTGCGGGCAGCGTTCTCTTTGATGGCGGCGGGAACGCCATCGAGCTGCGATTCATCGTCGGTGTGATAGTCGAAGGCCTCGGTCGTACTGGCCAGGTTCCGGGAAAAGACGGAGCGCAAACGGTTCAGCTCCTGGTCGATCTCCTGAAGCCTCTTCTTCTCGGTCGGGGCTAGCGACGCACCGTTGCGCACGAAATGTCGAAAAGTAAGTTCGACAAGTCGCAGAGCTTGCGGATCGAGATCCGAACCGCCCCGCCCTTCGTATACGGCGCGAACCCGTGCGAAGAGCGCGGGGTCCAGATCGGCACTGCGTCGAAAGGCCGTGCATTTGGCGCCGATCTCCTGCGCGAGCGCCTTGAAGTCATCATCGGAGTGCGTGCCTAGCAGCCCGTAGAAGATCGCCTCGACCCGATCGATCGAGCGGTCGGCTTCATCGAGCGCGACGATGGTGTTCTCGAAGCCTGGGGGAGAGGGGGTGCCAAGGATGGCCTCGAGGGCCGACCGGGCCTGCTCGATCGCATTCTCGATGGCCGGGAGGAAATGGTGCCTCTCGATCCGGTCGAAAGGGACCGCACCGTGGCGAAGCGTGAAGGGCTCGATCAGGGGATTGTGGGCAGATGGCATTGTGTGGGGGCTCTCGCTTGCTCGATTCATATGTAGCCTCTTCGGTGCACGCTTGTCGAGAGGGCGTGCTCAGACGCTGACGCTTCTCGATATAGCGGCATGATCCCCGAGGGGACTGCGCACTGAGGGGCGGGGGTGCGGAGCGAGGGGGCATGCCTCGCCATGAAGAAGCGGAGCTCGGCAAGACAATACTCAATCCCCCTTCCCCTCCGTCGGTCCACTCGAATCTCGACCTGTGTCTCGGCCCTCGGTCGAAGTGCGCGAATCGGTGACAGCCGCGCTTGTGGACAATTCCCTCCGCGGGGGCGAGGATCCGCATAGGCGGATGTGGGGCGAAGTGAAGGCTATGCGCAATACGCTCCTAGACCGAGGGCAAGATGAAGAGTATCTGTCGCCTGGAGAACCGCGTGCAGGAGTACGCTTGGGGATCTCCGAGTTGGATCCCCGAGCTGCTCGGCCGGACTTCGCCCGCCGCCCGACCCCAGGCCGAGCTGTGGATGGGCGACCACCCCCGGGCCCCATCGTCGGCGTTGGTGGGGGAAGCGCGCGTTCCTCTGCCCGAGCTGATCGCGCGTTCCCCTAGGGAGATTCTGGGCGCGGAGACCTTCGAGCGCTTCGGCGGCCGCTTGCCCTTCCTTTTCAAGATCTTGGCGGCACGGGAACCTCTGTCGATCCAGGCCCACCCGAACCTGACCCAGGCGCGAGCCGGATTCGCACGCGAAGAGGGCGAGGGAATCGCACGCGCCGATCCCCAGCGCAACTATCGTGACGAGAACCACAAGCCTGAATGTCTGTGCGCTCTGACCGAGTTCTGGGCGCTGTGTGGTTTTCGGCCCTTGGCGGAACTGCTCGAGCTGATGCAAACGCTCTTGCCCGCGACCGATCACGATCTGCTCGCTCCGCTGCAGCGGGGTCGGCTACGAGCTTTCTTCGAGCGCCTGATGAATCTCGACGGATCGCGGCGAAGCACGGTGGTGGAGGCGGTCGTCGCCGAGGCGGATCTACTGGCCGTGGGCGAGGGGGCAAGAGCTCGAATAGGCTCCTGGATACTCGAGTTGCAGAAGCGTCATCCCGGCGATATCGGGGTTCTGGCTCCGGTGATCTTGAACCTGATTCGCCTCGATCCTGGTCAGGCGATCGCGCTGCCGGCCGGCGAGCTGCATGCGTATCTGCGGGGATTAGGCATAGAGCTGATGGCCAACTCCGACAACGTGCTCCGAGGCGGATTGACTCCCAAGCGCGTCGATCCGCCCGAACTCTTGCGCGTGCTGAGATTCGAGTCGCGCGCGATCGAGATATTGGAGCCGATGGAGCGCGCCTCAGGCGAGGCTGCCTATGCGAGCGAGGCCGACGAGTTCGTTCTCTCGGTCATCCGCATCTCGCCCGGCCGGCCTTTCGTCGCGAAGAAGGAGCACAGCGTGGAGATACTCTTTTGTTCGGCGGGTCGGGGAACCCTGCACGACGAGGAGACGACACTTGCATTCGAGCGTGGCGCCAGCTTTCTGGTGCCGACCGCGGCAGGTGCATATGAAATCGACGGGTCGGCGACACTGTACAAGGCCGCGGTGCCGATGGGGCCGAGTTGAGCCGGTCCACTTCATGGGTTCGAGTCTCCCGGCGCGGCCCACGGCAGCACTGTGAGATTGTCTGATCCGTCGGGGGAGCGACCGTACGAGACATCCGAACTCAGTTGCGGAAAGACCACGCGGTCGATCACACGGTTTCCCCCAGGTCGAGGTCGGAGATACGTCCCAGATAGGCTGCCGAAATGGCAAGACATTTCTGCGCAATCCCTAGCGTATCACCTTCATCAAGATCCGTCCGTCTCCCCCCGCGAGCTTCAGCTCTCGCACCGCCACTAGTCGGCTAATCCGCGAGGACAGAGGCACATTTCGAACCTCGATCCCGGCATTGACCACCACCAGTGCATTTTCGAATTCTCGGGCGTAGCAGTCGCCGGCCACGCTATAGTCGGCTAGCGCCTTCTCTTCGAGGGGACTGCCGATATCCAGAAAATAGTGCCGGGCAAGCGGCGCCAATACCAGATTGTCACTTTTCGCGCGAAACACAGCAGGGCGCCCGAAGTACGTCGTTCGCTCAGGCGTCACCGTCAGCAGGAATGAGCACCAACCGAAGCGATCGAGTGCCTCGTAGTTGGCCAGATCAAGTGTGAAGAACGCGCCCAGAGCTCCGGCCGCCGTGGTCATCGCGACCGCGGGCAGCTCGCGCCGCGCCGCGTCCTGCAGCGCTTCGACCCGGGCGACGTACCGCTTCGTCGGATTGGCGCGAAACTCTACTCGACCTTGCGCGCGATCGAAAGGGAGTGGTTTGATGAAGGCATCTTCGAACGCGAAGGCATCGAGTCCACGCCGGTCGGCGCTCGAGCGAAATAGCCGGGGTCCGGCGGGTTCGTCGTAGATTCCCGCGACTCCGTTCGCGGCGAAATAGGCGGTACGCCCGAGATCTTGCGAAGATCTCGCTCGCAAATTTCCGAGCAGTTCTAGCAGCGCCTCGGTCAGCTCGGCATCGGTGAATCGACGTCCCTTCGCGTGGTTCCACGGGTAGGGGGACTTCTCACCGAGCGCGTTACACATCCAGTTCGGGGCCGGCTTGAAATTGTCGATCCAAACGCCGTCGTTCCCACGCTTCAAATGGCCTCCGATGCGACGAGCCAGCAGATCCATCGTTTCGGGGGCGGTAGGATCGAGCGCGTACGAGAGGGCATATCGGCTTCCTCCGCCGATCGGTGCGCGCGGGTACCCGTTGCGCCGGCGCTTCTGGAGCAGGCCGCCCTCGCGTCGATCCCCGTGATAGCAGGGCGCGAGGAGCGGCGCGCCCACCTCGTGTGTGGCAGCCGCCGAGTCGAATCCACGTTCCACCGAGAGCAATCGGGTGCCGGTATCGACCGAGAGAACACGCATGAACTCGTCGTCGATCCGAATCCAAAAATCGAATCGTCGCGGATCGTGCAGTTCGCTCTGGCGGGCTGATGAGGCGTGGATCGCCAAGGAACCGTCGTATTCAATGGCGATCTCTGTCTCATCGAGTGTTGTGATGGGCTTCGCGAGAACCGCGACGTCCACGAGCGCGACGGCATTGCGGCGACCCGGCGTCTCTACCCATCGGAGCTCACGGCGCCCAGAAGTGTAGTTGCTTCCCATATAGGCGAGGACGCGCACATCGAGATTCGCCCGATGGATCGCCGTCCGAACACTCTTCAATAGATCGTTGTCGGTACGGTAGACGAAGCTGTAGTGGCGTAGCTCCGCCACTGAGGTGGAGTCGATCGGCATTTCTCCCACTTCGTCCCTCAGCGCAGGGTCGATCTGGACCAGGCCGATGAGTGGGTGGGAAGGCGTGGACAGCAAGGGGCGCAACGCCGAGGTTTGAGCGGAGCTCGGTGCGGCCTGCGAGCGCGGTGGAGTCGCGCATGAAAGGCAGAGCACGCCGATGAACGTGATCGAAAGGAAAGATGTTCGAGATCGTGGGTTCATTGCCTGATCGTTTGGAAGTGATCGGACACGCAGCTTTCCACCGGTGCGTCGGAGCAGCATCGCCGCCGCGGGGGTCAAAGGGCAACCCCGCCGTTGGCGACTCTCGACCACCTTGGATCACCCATCCGATCGCCGTGTCGCCCTAACTCGTTCGGAGGTTGCAGGTTTCTCACTCAGAGCACGCTGGCACGGGGATTGCGATTCGAGCGGCATGTTCCGGCGGAGAGTCTCGAGAACTCGCTCTCCGGGCTCGCGCGGCACTGGGCGCCGACGCGCGGGCGCCCAAGCATGGTGCCCATTAGACGAATGGAAGGACGAAATGGCAGAACGACTATCGATGCCCGAGCTCAATCAAGTGACTTTGGCGGGGCGGCTTACCGCCGATCCTGATCACACGGTGCTCCCCTCGGGGCAGGAGAGGGCACGGCTGCGAATCGCCTGCAACCGTCACTACCGCAATCGCGACGGCGAAATGCAGGTCGAAGACGGCTTCTTCACTGTGATCGCATGGAGCCGTCTCGCCGCTCTCTGCAACGAGTACCTGCACAAGGGCAAGCCGGTGCTGGTGGAGGGTCGCCTTCACCAAGGGCGCTGGGTCAACGGAGAGGGTGAGCCCCGCGACAGCATCGATGTGGTCGCGCGCCGAGTTCATTTCCTGGGGCGCCCACTCGAAGAGTCGGACTCCGAAGGCACCGCGCGCGTGGAGACCGCAACGCAGGAGGTGTGAGGGACTGTTGCCGCTCGGACCAGCGGACGTGTAGCCTGCCGGTTCCGCCGGCGGGCTTTCGCCCGCTCTACCCGAGAGACCCGATATGTCGCGAACTCCTCCTCTTCGCTCGGTGCCGGGCGCGCTGCTGCTTCTCTTGCTCGCTCTCTCGGCGTGCGCGCCGGCCGGCACCACGCGAGAAGTGCGGGCATCTTACGTCGTAGCGATCGGCGACGACATCCTCGGCGAAAGCAATGTGCTCTACCGGCTCTCCGAGATCGAGGGCCTACCGACTCTCTCGATCGAAGCGGAAACGAAGCTCGAGGCGGCGGGAGTGGCGGTCTACGACTCCACGAGAGTCCTGCTCGATGCGGCGACCCATCTACCGATCCGATCCCGGAAGATCGTTCTCGCCGGCACGGAGCGGAAGTACGCCAACGCCGTCTATCAAGACACGGTTGTCATCGTCACCACCGGCACACCGAGGGGGGTTTTCCCGATCTACGTCCCGCGAGACACAGTGATGGTCGACAAGGAGCAGCTCAACCTCGGCCTCGGTCTCACCGATTACGGGAGGGATCGTCCGACGATCTTGCGCGTCCTTTCCGCCGATGCCCAGCGGCAGCTCCGCGTGGCGGTGCGCGACCAGGGGGCGGAAGAGATCACGACTCCGAGCGGCACATATCGCGCAAGGAAGGTGAGAATGGGCGTGCGCCGCCACAGGCCGCCTGCGACTTTCGACTACCCGGAACACGAAGTCTTTCTCTGGTACGGAAGCGACGGGCGTTTGCTTCGCTACCACGATGCCGAGCTCGAGGCGCTGTGGCTGCTCACGTCATTCGAAGGGGACCTCGAACCCTTTGGGCTCGCGCAAAACCTACCTTCACCGGGCTTGACACCCGCGGCGATCGAGCCGTAGCGTCGTAGGTCTGCCCGGCAACCCTCGATTCGCTTCCGCAGTCGCGCGAGGCGTCGGACGTCAGAGACCAAGAGGGTTCCAGATCCAATCCACTCGGTCCTCGAAGGGACCGCAGCAGGGAATGCCATGAAGCGGTACGCGTCCGAAGACATTCGAAACATCGCACTCATCGGTCACGGCACGTCTGGAAAGACGACCCTCGCCGAGGCGATGCTGCACGTCACCGGCAAGTCCGGTCGCATGGGAAGCGTCGATGATGGATCGACGGCGTTCGATTACCTCGAAGAAGAGATCGAAAAGCGTTTCACAGTCTCGATGGCGGTCGGATTCGTGGAGCACAAGGGCAAGAAGATCAACGTGCTCGACACACCCGGCTTCGCCGACTTCGTGGGCGAAGTAGCCGCGGCGCTGAGGGTCGTCGATGCGGCGGTGGTAGTTGTTCACGCATCGGGAGGAATCGAGGTGGGAACGGAGAGGGGATGGCGGCAAGCGCAAGAGCGCGGCCTGCCGCGCTTTCTTTTTGTGAACCAGATGGATCGAGAGAACGTGGACTTCGACTCGGTACTCTCGTCTCTGCGTGAGCGCTGGGGCAACGGTGTGGCTCCGTACTCGCTACCGATCGGATCGGGCGAGGAGTTCAGAGGCGTCGTCGATGTGCTCGGCGGTAAGGCTTACCTGACCGGCGGCAAGGCCGACGGCGTCATCGAAGAGGCCGAGGTCCCTGCGGAGATCGACGCGGCGTTCCAGAGCGCCAGCGAGGCTTTGATGGAGGCGGCCGCGGAGTCGGACGACGCACTGCTGGAGAAGTACTTCGAACAAGGCGCACTCTCGCGAGACGACATGGTTCAGGGGCTTCGAGCGGGCGTCGCCGCTGGTAAGGTGTACCCCGTCTTTTGCGGCTGCGCGGTCAGCAATATCGGAGTGCGCCGCCTTCTCGACGCGGTGGCCGACCTCTGCCCATCCTCTCTCGATGCTGGAACGTACCGGGTTCTCGATTCCGAGGGCGAGGAGCTCGATGAAGGGATCGATCCGGGCGGAGCCGGGGTTGCGCTCGTGTTCAAGACGCAGGTGGAGAAACATGTGGGCG
>CAZFNT010000021.1:0-3223 GCA_964520315.1 uncultured Gemmatimonadota bacterium | reverse complement strand
CATGTTCAGCGGCAAGATCTCGGCCGGCGACGATGTACGCAATCTGAACCGCAGCGAGAACGAGCGCCTCGGTCATATCTCCGCTCTCCAGGCGAAAGACAAGGTCGAGGTCGGCGAGGCGGTCGCGGGAGATATCGTCGCCCTCGTGAAGCTCAAGCACACACACACCGGCGACACATTGGCGGGGCAAGCCGGCGGCAAGATAGTGGTGCCGCCCGCCTTTCCCGCTCCGCTCTTGGCAAACGCGATTCGTGCCAAATCGAAGGCCGATGAAGACAAGATCGGCGCAGCGCTCGCAAGACTGCGCCAGGAAGATCCCACCGTTCATGTCAGGGCGGATCCGGAGCTGAAGCAGACCGTCATTTCTGGTATGGGAGAGGTACATCTCGATCTGCTCACCAAACGGCTGCAAGCCCGCTACGGTGTCGAAGTCGAGATCTCCGAGCCGCGCATCGGCTTTCGCGAGACGATCAAGGGAAAGGCGGAGGCCCACTATCGGCACAAGAAGCAGTCGGGCGGGCGCGGGCAGTTCGCCGACGTTCATATTCGTCTGGAGGCGGGGCCCCGAGGATCGGGCTACGAGTTCGTCAACGCCATCGTGGGTGGCGTCGTGCCCGGCAAGTTCATCCCGGCGGTGAACAAGGGCGTTCAGGAGCTGCTGCCCGAAGGGGTGTTGGCGGGGTATCCGATCGTCGATCTGAAAGTAACGCTGCACGATGGTGGATTCCACGCGGTGGACTCATCCGAGATGGCGTTCAAGATCGCGGCGCGTCAAGCGATGCGGAGGGCGTTCATGGAGGCCAAGCCCGTGCTCCTCGAGCCGATCCTCAATATAGCGGTAACGATTCCCGAGTCGTTCATGGGCTCCGTCATGGGTGATCTGACCTCTCGCCGTGGGCGCACGCAAGGGATGGACCCCGACGGGGCGTTCACGACGATTCGAGCCGAAGTTCCCGAGGCGGAGATGTATCGCTATTCGACGCATCTTCGTTCGATGACCGGAGGCCGGGGGGCCTATACGAGCACGTTTTCGCACCACGAAGAGGTCCCTGGAGACATCGCACCAAAGGTGATCGAAGCGGCCAAGGCGGCGAAGGCGGATTCGGAGTAGGACATAGCGCGCCCACCAGCAATCCGGAGGTAGTCCAGTGTCTGGTCATTCCAAGTGGAGTACGATCCGCCGCAAGAAAGAGAAGGTCGATGCGGCGCGAGGGCGGATCTTCACCCGGCTCATCAAGGACATCACCTCGGCCGCACGGCAGGGAGGCGGCGATCGAGAGGGGAATCCCAGGCTCAGGCTGGCGATCCAGAGCGCGAAGGCCGCCAACATGCCCGCCGACAACATAGAGCGGGCGATCAAGAAGGGGATGGGTGAGCTGGACGGCCAGGTCATCGAAGAGGTGATCTACGAGGGCTACACGCCCGGCGGGGCGGCTCTGATGCTTGAGGTCGCGACCGACAATCGCAATCGAACAGCCGCCGCGGTACGTCACCTCTTCTCGAAGCACAACGGGTCTCTCGGATCGAGCGGCTGCGTGAGCTGGCTCTTCGACAAGAAGGGGGTGATCCTCGTCGATTGCGGCGAGGTCGAAGAGGATCGATTGATGGAGGTTGCCCTCGAGGCGGGCGCTGAAGATCTCATGAGTGAAGAGAGCACCCACCAGGTGCTCACGACGGTTGAAGCTTGTGAGGAGATACGTGCCGCGATCGAGAAGGCCGGCATTCCGATGGTCTCCGCGGAGGTGACGCGCTTGCCCTCCACCACCAAGCGGCTCGAAGGGAACGAAGCGGTACAAGCGGTCAGGCTGATCGGCCTGTTGGAAGAGCTGGACGATGTGGAGCGGGTCTACTCCAACGCGGACGTGGACGCGAGCGTCATCGAGAACGCCTGAGACGTGGGATCCGAGAGCATCGTCATGGGGATCGATCCAGGCCTCGCCAGGACCGGCATCGGTGTAGTGGAGTGCCGTGCCCGGCGAATGCGCGCGCTCTACTTTGGTGTCGTGCGCTCCTCAGCTTCCGCTGCGATGGCCGACCGTCTGGCGACGATCCATCGAGGAGTTCGAGAGGTTCTCGATCGATACACTGTCACGGGGGCCGGAATCGAGCGGGTCTTCGTGGGTCACAACGCCCGCTCCGCGCTTCTCCTCGGGCACGCGAGAGCCGCGGCGCTGCTGGCGTTGGCGCTCGATGGGATCGGCGTCGGCGAGTACAGCCCCGCCGAGGTCAAGCGGGCCGTCGGAGCGGGGGGAAGAGGGAGCAAGGAGCAGGTGAGCTCGCTTGTGCGCATGCTGGTCTCCGGCATCGAAGGTGCGATTGCCGAAGACGCATCGGATGCTCTGGCGGTGGCGGTATGTCATATCAATCGAGTGGGCCAGGCGCGATGATCGAGGCGGTTCACGGGCAACTGGTCCGTTGCGAAGAGGGCCGGGTGATTGTGGATGTCGGCGGCGTGGAGTTGGGAGTCGTCGTTCCCCCGGCGAGCCCCTTGACCGGCCGCAGACCGGGTGAACAGATACGTGTACCCACCCATCTGCACGTGCGAGAAGACGCCCTCGAGCTTTTCGGCTTCGCCAGCGAAGAGGAGCGCTCGCTTTTCAAGACTCTGCTCAGGATCTCCGGCATCGGGCCACGGCTGGCGCTCTCGATCGTGGACTCGATCGATCCGGCGAGCTTCGCCCGCTCCATCGTGACCGGTGACCGCCACGTGCTCCAGCGTGCCAAGGGTGTGGGGCGAAAGCTGGCTGAGCGTATGCTCCTCGAGCTGCGAGATCGCTTCGATGCTTCGCAGCCACTCGTGGCGCGGTCAGACACAAGCGCACCGCCCACGCCGTGGGACGACGCGGCCACCGCGTTGATCGTGCTGGGCTACGATCCTTCCAAGATCGCTCACCCACTCTCGCTCCTGCGTGACGAGCTCGACGATACCGCTTCCTTCGAGGCAATAATGAACGCCGCCTTGAAGAGGTTGAGAGGCTAGTTGCCGTGAACGACATCAGTTCTGCCGGTCCGCTCGCCGAGGATGTCGAGTTCGAGCGATCTCTCCGGCCCCGAAGGTTGAGCGAGTTCATCGGTCAGGAGCGAATCACCGACAACCTGCGAGTCTTCATCCGCGCCGCCGCCGCGCGCGGCGAGCCCCTCGATCATCTGCTCCTCTCCGGCCCTCCGGGCCTGGGCAAGACGACCCTCGCCGGTATCGTCGCGGAGGAGCTCGATGTCGAGC
>CAZFNT010000020.1:6062-17196 GCA_964520315.1 uncultured Gemmatimonadota bacterium | reverse complement strand
CGATCACGAGGTCGGCGCGTCCCCGATCCGAAACCACCTGCTTCGCCAACTCCATGTCGAAAAAGCGACACATTACCGGAATCCCGGCACGCTCGGCCGCCTCGCACGGCGCGCGCGATGGATCGATTCCGAGCACCGGAATCCCTCTGGCGACGAAATTGCGCAACATATAACCGTCGTTGCTGGCCAGCTCGACGACAAAGCTCCCGGAATCGAGCACCAAGAGCTCACAGAGCTCCTCTGCGTTGCGCCGTGAATGCTCCAACAGCGCATCGGAGACCGACGAGAAGTAAGGATACTCCTCGTTGAAGAGCAGATCGGGAGGAACAGTTCGGTCGATCTGCACCAGAGCACACCGCGGGCAAAGCACAAGGTCGAGCGCCGCCACCGGTTCCACTTCGCCGAGCTGATGCTCAGAGACGAGCCGATCGGCCAGAGGAGTGACACCGAGCGAAAGCACGGTCTCGAGCCCCGCACCCCCACACGAACGGCATCCCGCGATCGGATCACCAACGATTCGCGTCCTCGCCTCCATCCTAATTGCCGTCGCTTTCGATCCACCGCAGCGAGGGCCCCAGCCGTCCCGCCGCCATCAATGAACGGATATGATCCACCCTGCGGTATTTCGGCCCCTCGAATTCATCCAGCTCCAACCCGTAGCGCCGGTAGGCCTCGTAGAGCTCCTCCGCCCCTTGCGCACCGTCCACTTCAGGTTGAACCCCGGCAGCACGGCGCGAATACTGTCACATTTGACGCGGTAACATCGCTTGTCCGCGCACCCCCCCGGAGCCATCTCGACCTTGCTCCCGGGCACCACCTCGCGAACGATCTCTGCGACCTCGCGGACCCGGTAGTTCTCGTCCGATCCCCCCACATTGAACGCCCGCCCCGCGACCTTCGCCAGCGGAGCGTGCAAGACCGCCAGAAACGCCCGTGAAATGTCTTCGATATGAACCAGCGGACGCCACGCGGAACCGTCGCTTTTCAGATGAACGCGACCTGTCGTGAACGCCCACGCAACCAAATTGTTCACGACAAGATCGAAGCGCAGCAACGGCGAATAGCCGTAGGCCGTCGCATTTCGTAGAAAAGTCGGCGTGAATCCCGCACCAGCGAGCGCACCGATCTCCTCCTCCGCCGCCACCTTCGAGTGCCCATAAGGTGTCACCGGACGCAGCGGCGAGGACTCATCGACCCAATCCTCTCCCGCCGAGCCGTAAGAGCTGCACGACGACGAAAAGATAAAGCGTTGCACCCCCGCCTGCTTCGCCGCCCTCGCAAGATCGACCGAAGCCCGATGGTTGATCTCGAGCGTCAGCTCCGGATCGAGATCGCCCAGCGGATCGTTCGAGAGTCCGGCCAGATGCATCACCGCCTCGAAGCCCTCCAGATCCCGCGCGCGCACATCTCGAACGTCCATGCGCAACGATTCGACCGAATCGCCCAACGCCCCGAAAACCGAATCGGCATAAAGATCGCTGTCGAGGCCGACCACCTCGTGCCCCGCCGAGCGCACCAGCGGGACGAGCACAGTCCCGATATACCCAAGATGTCCCGTGACTAGAACTCTCATTCGGTCACTCCCAGATCTTCCATGGTGGAACCCCACTGTCCCAGAGGGTGTTGAGCAGGTGTCGGTCGCGCAGCGTGTCCATGCACTGCCAGAACGACTCGTGTCGGTACGCCATCAACTGACCATCGCTCGCCAGGCGCTCCAGCGGCCCCCTCTCCCATTGCGTGTCGTCCCCCTCGATGTAATCGAACACGCCCGGCTCCAACACGAAAAACGCTCCGTTGATCCAGCCTTCCTGCGTCTGCGGCTTCTCCGAAAACTCCAGCACCCGGTCCCCGTTCAGCTCCAGGTGGCCGAAACGGGCGATCGGGCGCACCGCCGTGAGCGTGGCCAGCTTGCCGTGCGACCTGTGGAACTCGGCGAGGCGACGCAGATCGACATCGGCAACGCCATCGCCCCAAGTGAGCATGAAAGTCCCATCCTCGAGATGGGGGGCCAGACGCAGAATCCGCCCCCCGGTGAGGGTCTCCTGCCCGGTATCGACCAGATCCACTTTCCAATCCGGCAGCTCGCTCCCGTGCTGTGTCACTTCACCGGTGCGCATCCGCACCGTCAGATCGCCGCCGAGAGATGCGTAGTCCACCATGAACTTCTTGATCATCTCGCCGCGGTAGCCGAGCGCGATGACGAACTCATCGTGCCCGAAGTGCGCATAATGCTTCATGATATGCCACAGGATCGGGTAGGGGCCGATCTCGACCAGCGGCTTTGGCTTGACCGCCGTCTCTTCGGAGAGTCGGGTTCCCACGCCCCCGGCTAGTATGGCTACTTTCATTCTCAAGACCTCTGGTTTCGCTTCCGCGGAGAGGGGCGCGGCCGCCCCGCGCGCTCCCCATGATATCGACTGCATTCGACGGGATCGCGAGCGTTCAAGGTAGTCCTCTCGATATCATCGGTCCGAGAAGATCGGCCACCGGCGCCGGCAACCGCTTCCAGATCGCGATCGGCAGCCGAAGCGAGTCGCTCGAAGGGTTCAGCGATGGAGCCGCCCCCCCCTCGGGCAAGATGAAACGATAGGGCATCGGAACGGGCTCGAAACCCTGATGGGTCTTGAATCGAAACGCGCCCGTCCCCCGCCGACTCCTTCCGAAATCGAAATGCCGCGTCCCCTTCGCCGCCTCGTGCCGCATGAGCTCCAAGTATAGAACATTGCCGATCTGCATCGATCGCGCGAGCTCCCGGTAGCCGCTGTAGTAGGGCAGCACCGCCTCGCCGAAATGGAAGCTCATCACCCCCGCGACGACTCGCCCCTCGTGCTCGATCAGAAGCACCTCCGGCCGCAAGCCCTCCTCCTCGGAAATCGCCTCGAAAAGCGCCCGCGGCAGCACCGGAGTCCCCAAACGGCGCTGCGTCGCTCGAAAGAGCTCGTGCAACCGCGCCACCCCCTCTTCGATGCTCGGCACCCGCCTCTTCAATCCGAAGCCGAGCCCCTTCCTCGCCGCCGCCCGCGCCTTCCTCGGCAACATCGGCAGACAATCGTCGGGATTCTCGGGCAGAGGACGCCGAAAACCGCAGTAGAGATCGCTACCCGGCAGGTCGACATCGGTGTCGCTCTGATATCGGAGCGCCACACATGAGGCGCTGGTCTCCCTCATGAGCACCGCGCACTCCTCGCGCAACCCGGCATGAACCTCCGCGGACCGAGCCAGAATCCCACCCCCCGTCGCAAAGGGCGCCGAAACCACGGAGGTACCGAAAAGCCTCGACCGCACCAGTCCCAGCGGAACCCCCCCGACGACCGACTCCCCACGCAACGCAACGATCGACCGATCCTCCGAGTTCGTGGTCGCCTCGACGGCCCTCTGCCAGGCGCTCAAGTGGTAAGGAGAGCCCTCGGGATGGCCTCGCACGAACTCGTCCCACCGGGCGCGCAGCTCTGCCCCCACGCGCGCGAATCGGATCGCTGCCCCCGGAACCTTCACGCGACGCGCCTGCGAATCGTAGGTGACATCAGGAGAATCAGGTTAGCAGCCCCCCTCGGGTCTACGGACCATCCTTTGGGAGGCGATATGCGACATCCATCCCCCGCCCGCGAATTCCCCGCAAACTCCAGCGGCCGTCACCCACGAAGGGGCGGGACCGCCATTGCTCTTGAACGCGTGCGCCGAAGGGGGGCTGGGGACCAGAAAGAAGCCGATCCCTATCATGGACGATCTCGCCGAGTAGCAGTTGGCCGAGCGGTGGTGGGGTGGCGGGATCGGAGACATCTACCACGACCAACCCGTTCGAGGCTCCGGCGCAGGTAGTAGCACCGGCGCCGCAGGCGACCTCGCAGGTGCCGAGCCCCGCCCGCCCGAGGAGCGACATGACACCCACTTCGGGAGCCCGATCATGAGTGTCGGGCGCCAATCCAAATGCGTTGCTCAGTCGAAACATGGGCTCATCCTCATTCTCGCCGCCCGACCGCAACCAACAGAGTCCGATACAGATTCCCCGCCGTGCGCTCCCACGAGTGCCCGCGTGCGTACTCGGCGATTGCCTCGGCATTCCAAGTGGTCTTCAGCGCCCGATCCAGCGCATCGAGCAACGCATCGTGCGAGTCGAAGGGTTCGTAGACGATCCCCAGATCTTCCCGCGGCACGATCCTGTGCGCGGCTCCCACCGCACTCGTGACCACGGGACGACCGCAAGCCATCGCCTCCAGCAACACATTTGGCCACCCCTCGAATGCGCTGGAGAGGCAAAGGAAATCGCTTGCGCAGATCCAGACCCGGAGCTGATCCGGCGTCACATTTCCCAGGAAGCGCACAGCGGTATCGAGCCCGAGCTCCGAGCGCAGCCGAGCGAGTTCCTGCGTCATATCTCCTTCGTATCCCGCTCCACCGGCAACGACATGAACGACATCGCCGTGTCGGCCGCGCAGCTCGGGGATGCAACGCATGACCCGGTGGTGGCCCTTGCGCGGATTGAGATTGCCGACCGTCAGGATCACCCGCGATTCGGGCGCGAGATCTGTCCGGCGGCGGGCCTCCGAACGATCGAGGGGGCCGAAGACCTCGTGGTTCACTCCGTTCGAGATCAACGTCGTCTTGGCGGGATCGCAGCCGAGCTCATCCGCCGTCTCTAACAGGTTGGGCGAGACCGCGTTGACCACCGCTGCCTCGCGCAGCACCCAGCGCATGAGCGCCGACCGTGCGCGTTCACCGGTCAAGAGCCCGATCATGCCTCTCAAAGTGATCTCCACCGGCCGCCGATAGACTCGCCCCAGCAACACGCCCGCGACGCCGGTCGGCAGCACCCAATTTGTCTGAATCACATCGAAATCGAATCGCCGCCGCAGCCTCGCCACCGCCGGGAGGATCGAGAGAAACATCAGCCATCCGTCGAGCGCCTTCCAGAAGCGAGGCACATAGAACCAGCGCGGATGCAGAATCTCGAGCCCACCCCGCGTCGTCGATCGGGGGATACCCCGCCCCAGATAGAAACGGGGGCGGCCGCGAAAGAGCATCCAGGGGATCGGAGCCACAACCCGCACTTCGCAACGCCGCGCCAACGCCAAGGTGCGCTCGTAGACGAAGAGCCCTTCGGTCGGGTGCAGCGCGTTGGGGAAGACGTCGCTCAGCACCAGAACCCGTAGCGGCGTCTTGGCCGCCCGACTGCCGGCATCGGGTAGATTCGCGAGACTTGATGAGAGATCTGACATAGGTATGAAACGAATGAGGTTACCAGCCATTGAAGACGAAGGGGGCGTTCGACTGGACTTGACGGACGCGCTAGACTTCGCGTTTCGGCACCGAGGGCGCGACCCGCCGCGAGAAGTGACCCGACGCCCAGATCGCCTCGAGAATCCGCTCCCTCTGGAGAAACCCGTGAATTCGACCCCCGCCCTCACAATCCTGTCCGACGAAGAGAAGATGTTCCGCGACATGGTCCGGGACTTCGCCGAAGAGACGATCCGCCCGCGCATCCTCGAGATGGACCGCGAGGCGAGGATCGATCCCGAACTGCTGCCGAAGCTGGCCGAGCTTGGGTTGCTGGGAATCGAGGTGCCCGAGGAGCACGGGGGGCCCGGCTGCAACTTCTTTCTCTCTTGTTTGGCGGTCGAAGAGATCTCGCGGGTCGACCCCTCCGTGGCGACCCTGGTCGATGTGCAGAACACTCTGGTGGTCAACGTCATCAAGCGCTGGGCCAATCCCGAGATGCAGACTCGGATCTACCCTCGCTTGGCCGCCGGAACGGTGGGAGCCTTCTGTCTTTCCGAGGCGGGATCGGGCTCCGATGCTTTCGCCCTGACTTGCCGCGCCGAGAAGACTTCGAGCGGCTACGTGCTGAACGGTCCGAAGCTCTGGATCACCAACGCCAACGAGGCCGATATCTTCCTGATCTTCGCCAACCTCGATCCCGAGAAGGGATATCGTGGCATCACCTGCTTCGTAGTAGAGCGGGGCATGGACGGCTTCGCGGTCGGCAAGAAGGAAGACAAGCTCGGCATCCGCGCCAGCAGCACCTGCGAGCTGCTCCTCGAGAACGTCGAGGTGCCCCTGGAGAATCTGCTCGGCGACGAGGGCAAGGGTTACAAGATCGCGATCGAGACCCTCAACGAAGGGCGAATCGGGATCGGCGCCCAGATGGTGGGCCTGAGCCAGGGGGCACTGGAGCATGCGACCCGCCACGTGCAGGAACGCGAGCAGTTCGGCAAGCCGCTGGCGGCGAACCAGGGCATCCAGTTCCAACTCGCGAGGATGGATATGGACATCGCTCTCGCCCGGCTCTCCGTCTACAACGGTGCCCGGCTGCGCGATGCCGGCCTGGCTTTCGTGAAAGAGGCTTGCTACGCCAAGCTCTTCGGGAGCGAAGCGGCGGAACGGGTTACGTCGATGGCGGTGGAGCTGCTTGGCGGCTATGGCTTTACCAAGGAGTACCCGGTCGAGAAGCTCTACCGCGACGCCAAGGTCGGCAAGATCTACGAGGGCACGAGCAATATGCAGATGCAGACAATCGCTAAGATGCTGCTGGCCGAATACAAGATCTGATCAACGAACCGAGCACAATAGGAGAGCGGCCGCGAGCGTCGAGCCCGCGGCCGCTTTTCCATTGGTACGCCGTCAGGGAATCGAACCCCGAACCTACTGATTAAGAGTCAGTTGCTCTGCCAGTTGAGCTAACGGCGCATTGTCTGTGGGGTGAGTGAGGGGATTTGAACCCCCGACCACCGGAACCACAATCCGGGGCTCTGCCAACTGAGCTACACTCACCGAGTGGGAGTCGAGCAGCATAGGGGGCAGGCGGTGGAGAGTCAATAGAACTAGGGCGTTCGGCGCGCGCTTCCTCAAGTCCTTCCCCGCTCCTGCCGACGAGATAGATGACTCCAGATTCGTGCGGAGACCCCCATGCTCCTTCAACTCGCCTCCATGGCTTCCGATATTACGCGATCCGACTATGCCTATCGGGTCGATATGGCCGTGGCGCGCCGGACGATCGACCAGCAGAAGATCGAGGGGCGCGGAGTGATCGAGCTGCTCGAAAGTGCTCCCCCGCCGCCAGCGCCGGGGAAGGGGATCGTCCTCGACATCATGGCGTAGTCAGCGCGGATTTGGCTCCCAGTGCGGATCCAGCTCGACCCGCGAGGCCAAAGTCTGCAAGGTGCGCAGCCCCTCCATCTTCGACTCGCCCGGGGCGTAGACCGACATGTCCACCAGCAGCGTGCGCCGCGCGGAAGGGTCGGGGATGCACCAGGTCTCGAAGGGGCCGCCCATGACATAGCCGCGGTTCTCCCAGAGACCGCGCAGCCGCACGCCCGGGCGGCCGGCGAAGGAGCGCTCGTCGGTTTTCAGCCCGTCGTCTCTGATGAGATCTCCATCGTAGACCTCGCTGACGATCGAGTTTCGCCAGACGCGGCAGCGATCGCGCAGTCCACGCGGCGACGCGCCCGGCATCGCCTGCACCAGAAGCTGCCAATCCTCTTCCTTGCGCCGCTTCCAGATCGCTACGCGAGCATTATCGCGATCGTAGTCGCGGATCAGCCACCGGCGCGGTATCGGCATCCGGATGCCAATCCCCCGCGAGACTCGTTCCTCTTCGTCGCTTTGGGTTCGCCGAAGGATCTTGTCCGCCACACGCTCGCGTACGAATCGGTCGTACACGTCCCGTAACGCCGGCCCCTGCACCAGCACGCGCCCGCGAATCTCGGCCTCGCTCTCTCCACTCAATACACCCACGATCTGCGGGTGCGCCCAGAGATCTCGTTTCGTTCGTAGCCAGCCATCCTCGGTCGGATCATCGGCGAGTGTGGCGGGGGCGATATGAGGCCGCAACAGTGATAAAGCCTCGCCCCACCGATCGCGCGTTCCGACGATCAAGATCATCGCGAACTGGCTGAAGAACTCGAAATCGTCGGGCGATTCCCGCCTGACTTTATAGATCGACTCCTGTCGCGGTGTCTCGATTGGCTCTTCGAAGAGCTCGCGAATTGGTGTTTCAAGCTCGGCCCAATCCACAGCGTCGGCGAATACGACAACGGTTTTCTCGGGCGACATCGAAGTGCGAGCTTCGAGCCCACGTTCGCACGCGGACAAGAGCGACATAATGACCACACAGAGCGCGAACGCAGCAAGCCCTCTCAATGCGGCGTGCGTTCGGTGCAAAGCTCCAGTGCGATTCGAAGCTCATCGAGCTCCGACTCGAGTGTCGCTAACTTCACTTCCAGCCCCTCCATCGCTGCAGTCAACGGGGAAGAGTCCTGGGACGGCGACAGATCTTTCTTCACTAGCCCGCCCAACCCCCCTTGCGCGATCGCCCAGTCCGCCGATCGATCGAAGCCCGCGCGGCGCTGGCGAATCACTACATCGACATCGAGCGGATTGCCGCCGCGACTCGCCGACACCCGCAGGGCTGCGCCGACTGGTGAGTAGACCACCGACTCGAGCAGAGCGTCGACCGACGCCACAGTGACTCCGTTGACCTTCACGATCCGGTCCCCGGGCATGAGCCCCGCTTCGAAGGCCGGCCCTCGCGGCACTACATCGGTGACCCGCACGCAGGGAGATGTGTCGGTGCACTCCTCGGCGGTTACACCGAGGTAGCCGTACTCGCCCGAGGCGCCTCTCGCGATCAGACGTTCCAGGCCGCGTCTGGCGCGCGCGATTGGAACGGCGACGCTCAGATCTCCCGGCCCGGTTTCGGGCAGTGCGCCGGCCACGATCCCGATCAGTCTTCCGGCGACGTCGAGCACCGCGCCGCCCGCATCCCCCGGGCCGATCGGGGCCGTGATGTGCATCCACTCCGAGGGACCCAGCTCGAGGCCGTTGGGGACTCCGCCGCCCACTAGACCGATCGCCGCACTCGGTCGCTCTCCGCTCGGATTCCCGAGAATCAGGATCATCTCGGCGTTGCGGGGCGCGACGCGGCGACGGGGCAGGGGCGCCGCCAGCTCTTCAGTGCTTCGCAACACCGATAACCTGCTGATCGGGTCCTGGCCGAGCAGCGAGGCCGGTCTCGTCTCCGTCGCTTCCGCCCGAATCTCGATCCGGCTAGCCTGGTCGAGAGCGGGATCGAAAGTAACCACATGATGCGCGTCCCAGACCACTCCGCTCACAACCCTCACCGACGCCTCTTCAGGGTGGCCGTTCTCGTGTGCGCGATACGACACGACCTTGACCACGGAGCCGGGGTGGGCCTCGAGGATCGTCTGGATCTCGGCCTGAAGCTCGCTGAGAAAGCCGGCCGGTGCGGCCGGGGGAGCCAGAAAGGTCGCCCCGGCGATCAAGAGTGCGGCGTGTGCGGCCCGCCCGGCGAAGGGGAGCGGATTGCGACGTGTCGATTCCATCAGGCTTGTTACCGGCTTCAGAAGCTACGCCTGCTCCGGCCGGTCTCGCGGATAGCAGCTCGATCGCGCGCATCGAGCGCGGCGGGTACGATCCTCACGTTTTGCGGAAGCGAAGCGCCCGGTGGATCGGGAACGATCGACAGCGATACCGATTCCGCGGCGAGTCGCGCTTCTAGCTTCCCGAACGCCGATTCCAGATCGTCGCCGCTGGCGGTGAGGGCGCTGTCTTCGGGTACCGCGGCTAGATCGCCGACCGCATAGGGCCCGGTGAGCGAAGTGATCGCTTCCGATGGCAGTATCCGCGTCGGGTCGACGCTTTGCGTGACCCGCGCGGGAGCTTCAGTGGCGGGGAGGGTGCCGGCGGGACCGGGGGATCTGAGAAGGACGACGCCCAAGACCGCGCAAGTGGCAACCAGGGCCGCGGTGCGCAGCGGTCGCACCGCCAGCGCCTCGGCAACCCGGTCCGCCACCTCTCTCCAGCTCCATCCGCCGAGATTGTCGGCTCTGACTCGTGCAATCACGCGCGCTTCGAAGTCCGCGGGAGCTTCTATCGGCGCGAGGATCTCCAGCAGGCCGATGGCGCGGCGCATTCGGTCGAGCTCGAGCCGGCACTTCTCGCACTCCTGGGTGTGAAGCTCGACCAGGCGAACGACCCGGTCGTCGGCATCGGCATCGACAGTCTCGGCGATCAACGGCTTGACCGCATTGCATCTCATCCGACTCATCCCAGGGCCTCCACATAGGGTTGCATGAGGTCTTTGAAGCGGCTTCGCGCGCGGTTCACTCGCGACTTGATCGTGCCGAGCGGCACGCCGACGATCTCGGCGATCCGTTCGTAGGAATGCCCTTGAACATCGCGGAGCACGAAGGCCACTCGGTACTTGATCGGCAGATCGGCGATCGCCCTCGCGATCTCACCGCCTAGCTCGTGCTGCTCGGCGAGCTCTGCCGGGCCACGGGCGTCGTCCTCGACATCTCGCACCAGCTCGTCACCGGAAGAGGTCCGAATCGGCCGTTCGAGCGAGATGAACGAGACCCGGCGCCGGCGACGGAGTTCGTTGATCGCGAGGTTGCTCGCGATCCGGTAGAACCAGGGGCTGAAGCGCGCCCCGTCGCGAAAAGTGTGGGCTTTCGTGAAGACCCGAAGAAAGGCCTCTTGGGCGATGTCTTCGGCAAGCTCTCGGCTGTTCACGGTGCGATACACGAATCCGATGATGCGGTTCTTGTATCGAGTGACCAGCTCCTGAAACGCTGCGTGGTCACCCTGCTTGACCAGGGCCATCAACACCTCGTCGCTCGGTCGTTTCGAATCGGGCATGTTGCCTCGTGTGCTCGTTGAAAGGGCTTGGGTCTTCTACAGACTTGAGATACGCCGGCGGTGCATCTGTTGTTCCCCCGGGGGACGTGCCTCGGCACGCATTCTCAGCCCTCCCCGGTGGGGAAGCGATGATGGCGGAGGACACGTGATCGAAGCGATCGAGGACTCATCGAGGCTCCCAAAGTAGAGCGTTCCTCTGGCCGCCTCGACGCTCGTGATCGGAGCGAATCCGCCGCGTGGATCTTGGAGATTGTGGATGAGCCCGGCGCTCCGATCGAAGCAAACGACCGCCCCGTAGCGCTTCGGCCGGGGTTGCAGAGCCGAGGGAAGGCGCATAATGATCTCTCGCAAGAAGGGACGAGAGAGCGACAGGTCGAGCAGAAGGTTGCGCGGAGAGTAGAGCGCGAGCCAATGGTTGCCCTGCGCATCGGTCGAGATTCCGTCGGGGAAGCCGGGCAGATTCTCGGGCCAGACGTTG
>CAZFNT010000020.1:1814-6052 GCA_964520315.1 uncultured Gemmatimonadota bacterium | reverse complement strand
ACCCGTCGATCTCGCCGGTGCGCGGGCCGCTGACCCAGCAGCGAACAACTCGGTAGCGGGTCGTCTCCGCGACCAAGACCGACCGCTGGTCATCGGCGACGGCCACGCCGTTTGCGAAGTAGAGAGAGCTCGCAACCACGCGAGTGCCGCGGGTTTGGGGGTTGTACGCGAGGAGCCGTCCGCTCGGTCGGTGATCGAGGATCTCCTCTAAGTAGCGATCGGGACCGAAGCGTTGCGACGAATCGGTGAAGTAGATCGTCCCCTCGCCCGCGACATCGACATCGTTGAGAAAGAAGTAGGGCTTGCCCTCGTGCTCGGAGCTGAGCACGGTGACGGTGCCGTTCGCATCGACCGACAAGAGCCCCTTCACGCCGTCGGCCACGATGAGATGGCCATCTCGGTCGAAATCGAGCCCCAGGGGACGCCCTCCCGTTTTCGCCCAACGCTCCACTCGACCTGACTCGGGTGTGATCCGCGCGATCGTTCCGTCTTCGAGCCCCCCGTAGACCCGTCCCTCGGCGTCCACGGCCACATCTTCGGGGCCAGGACAGAGGCCCTCACCGAGCCGGCGGACACCGGCCAAGCGATCATTGACGGCGAATGGCCCCTCGAAACCAGGATCGCGCGGCGGATCCCACGAGGCCGGCTCGATTGGAACCGGCCAGAAGAAGAGGTACACCCCGGCGAGAAGACCGGCGCACACCAGACCGATCTTCGGGGCGATTGAAAGAACCTTCATTCTTCGCTTCGCCGACCCTTAGGGTCCGCTCAAGGCGCCCATGATCGAGCCCTTCTCGCCACTCTGAACGAGGCCGCGCCCCGCCTCTAGCAGATCGAGAGTTCGCTCCATGAGCACATCCTCCGGGATTTTGCCGGCCTCGTACTCCTTGATCAGCCGCGCCTGCGCCTTGCGATCCAGACTCGAGATGCCGGCCTTGCTTTGCAGCATGCGCCAGCCCTTGCGACGCTCCACGCAGAAGAGCACCATTTGCCGGCTGATCCCGATCGCTTGCAGCGATCCGTCCGCACGCTGCACCATCGTCCACGAGCCCTCGGCGGGAATGTAGGCCCTGTGCGCCGGATCCAGGAAACGCCGGTGGACGACATCGTTCTGTGTGATGCGGGCCAGCAGCGTCTCGAGATCGGTTCGCTTGTCGCGATCCTCAGGCGTGACCTTGTGGAAATGTCGCCGGAAGCGCGCCTCGGTATGCGCCCAATGGGCCACAGTGTAGCGATACTTCTCCTTCGTGCTCTTGATCGTGATCGTCTGCCAGTCGGCCTTCGGCGAGGGGTTGCCCTTGAGCGAGAGACAATCTTCGTAGCTCTCGCCACGACGTGGATCGAACACCAACTCGGGAACGCCGCGGCTGTCTCTTGCTCGTTGGGCCTGCTGCGAAGCCACATCGTCGCCCACGCCATGCTCAGGTTGGCAAGTCGTATAGCTCTGCAAGAAGGCGGTTCCGCGATAGCAGAGCCCGTCGATCACGGCCTGGAAGAGCGCCGCGGAGTTGGCGATGGAGATCTGCGCCACGAAGGGGCTCCCGTGGCCTGAGATCAGCGCCTCCGCAACACTCTTCTTCTCGGTCAGCTTGCCCTCGGTCGCCGCCCCGAGCTGATTCATGTCGAAGCCACCTGGCATCGGAGAGCTATCGGAGTTTTGGCCACCCGTATTGGAATAGACCTGCGTGTCTAGGAGCAGCACGTGCAGATTCGGGCGATTCTGCAGGACGGCCTTCGACACGTTCTGGAAACCGATGTCGCCAAAGGCGCCGTCGCCGCCGACAGCCCACACCTTGGGCAGCTCGATGATCTCTTGGTCGGTCATCAGCGTGTCGGTGAAGTGCGTCAGATCCCAGTAGCCCCGCTCGTCGAGCCCATCGCCGTCCACGATCGAACCGGCTAACCTCTCGGGAAGGACGGAGCGACGCGCATGGCTCGTGATGAAGCCCTCGGCCAGCAGCCATCCGATCGTGGCACCGTCCTGGAAGAGTGAGTTCACCCAGGGGTAGGGATGCGGGTTGTTCGGGTGGGTCGACCCATAAACGGTGTTGCACCCCGTGCTGGCCGACATGCCCATTACCGACATTCCGTTCCACTTGCCGCCGTCGACGGCCTGCAGGTCGCGGTGATTGTGGGCGTCTTGCCGCAACACTTGAACCAGAGTTCCGATCAGCACTTCGTCGGAACCATTGAACCCGGCCTGGATGACCCGATTGGTGTCCTGATCGTCTTCGCCGCCGAAGCCCAGCACGAGATGCAGGATCGTCTTGCGCAGATACTCATAGCCCTGCGCGTTCGTCGAGCGTAGCTCGCTCAGCTTGTCGATCCCCTCGCCCTCGAGCGTCGACGCCAGGGCCTCGAGACGTTCCGCCTTCCGGTGGAAGACCGGTCTCATCAGCGCTTCGGTGACGGTGATCGTCGCGCGCAGCACCGACTTCTCGCCGCAGCCCGCACAGGCTCCGTCGCCCGAAACCAATGCCTGGTAGTTGCTCCGCACCATCAAGTGAAAGTGAAGCGCGGCCGCCTTCGACTCCTCGGGATGCTCCGCGTCGAACTGCCCCAGGAATTGCCTGGGGGTGTCGGGAAGCAGACCGAGGAACTCGATCGCTGTCTCGTGTTCGGCGTAGACATCTTCGGTCTCTTCGACCATCACCAGCGCCTCGTGCTCGCCGCACTCGTAGACACACTCCCCGCAGCCCTTGCAGAGATCGCTGACGAAGATCGAGAAGACTCCCCCGCTCCCCTCCTCTTTCTTCTCGCGACTCCCGAAGATCATCTTCACATTGCTGTACGCCACCGGGATCGTCGGCGCCACGGCTTTCAGCTCATGCAGAGTCTGCGCCGCCGCGGCGTCATCGTAGCACTCCGCGCTCGTGATATGTCGCTCGATCTGCGCCAAGAGAAGGTCCGCGAAAGGTGTCGCCTCCGCCTGCTTGGCGCTCTCGACCATCGCACTCCGCAGAGGAGCCTCGATCGCCGCGAGATCACCGAGCAGCCTGTCTCTGACCGCCCCGGTAGAGACATAGTTCGTGATCAGAGCTCGAACGACCGTTCCCAGCTCCTGGGCGGTGTTGGGCAGAGCCGTATCGGGGCATGCCGTGATGCAGGCCATGCACTGAGTGCAGTTTTCGGGAACGAAACGAGGGACGAGGCGCCTGGCGACGTACTTCCCCACGGTCTCGCCGGTAGCCGAAGCCAGTGCCCCGGTCGCCGCCCGCGGCGAGCTCGGAGTGTCGTACCCGAGCCCCGCGCGGAACTCACCGTCGTAGTGGGCGCGCTTGAACAGAGGCGAGCGAAGCGTGCAACCGAGCACATCGTTCGCAACTCCGCGAGCCGGAACGGGGATCAGTGCATCCAGCCCGGCTGTGCGGGAAGAAGAGGCATCGGTCGACCCGTTGGTGCTCGGCGAAGCGGTGGCCCCCTTCATCGAAGATCGATCGGCGGCATCGGTCGATCCGTGCGGAACACTCCTGACCTGATCGAAACCTTGGCGCATCACGGTCATGTTCGATTCGACCACGGCGTCGCCGAGGCGCCCGAACTTGCTCTCGTACTGACCACGAACAGCCTCGAGGAACTCGCCCTCGGGGATCTTGTAGTCGCCGAGGAAGCTCGACACCGCGAAGAACGCTCCAAGAAACGAGTTCCCCTGCATGCGGTACTGCAGATCGGCGCGGTCGGTTGCGTTGCGAGCGACCGCGAAACCGTCGAGCACGAAGAGTCGGATCTTCTTGTCGATGATCTCTTGGCGGTATTGGGCTGGAATCCGAGACCAGACACCCTCGTCGGTTGCCTCGCTCGACTCCCAGACGAACGCACCCCCCTCGTTCAGACCCGCCAGGGGATTGGTGTGCAGAAATACCTTGGGATCGCAGCAGAGCACTACATCGACGTGGCGCAGATCGCAGTTCACACGAACCCGCTCACTCGCCGCGACCAGGAAGTAGTTGGTGGGAGCGCCCTTCTTCTCGGAGCCGTACTTCGGGTTGGCGCTGATCTGGATGACGCTCGACGGGTCGGCGACCTCGTCTCGCTTGCCGACATAGGCGCCTAGCTCGCCGAGAATCTCACCCATGTTCTTGCCGGTCGTGATCATGCCCCAGCCGCCGATCGAGTGGAATCGAACCGCGATCGCGCCCTCGGGAAGAAGGCTCGGGGCATCGTTCGACTTCACGGCGTAGGGGTGGGGAATCCCAACGTAGAAGAAGCTCTCACCATCGGCCGCGGTCTTTCCATCC
>CAZFNT010000020.1:1509-1804 GCA_964520315.1 uncultured Gemmatimonadota bacterium | reverse complement strand
CCATCCTCTCGGGCGATCTTGCCGGTCGCGTATTCGTAGGCGCCCAGGATCCCCTCGGGCCGAAAGTCGCGAGAGCCCAGTCCATAGGTGCCGGAGAAGATCCGGGGGAGCTCACTCTGCGCGATCGCGGGCAGATCGGCGTGCGCGGGGCTGATCGAATTCTCGACCGCCTTGCCGAAGGCCGTGCGGATGTCGCGCACCAGCGGATTGCTGCCCGAGGTCTGGTCGTCGATCCGCTCCAACACGATGACCCGCTTCTTGCCGCGAAGCGCCGCGAGAACCGCCTTCTCGGAGA
>CAZFNT010000020.1:0-1499 GCA_964520315.1 uncultured Gemmatimonadota bacterium | reverse complement strand
CGTACGACATTGAGGTGGATCGATCCGACCTTCTCGCCCCGAGTCTCACGGATGTAATCGACGGCCGCCTCCACGTTCTCCGCGGCGGAGCCGATCGACACGAAGACGGTGTCGGCGTCGTCGCAGTGGGTCTGACTGAGCAGCCCGTAGTGGCGCCCCGTCAGCTCCGCGAACTCCTCGTAGGCATCTTCCAGGAACCCGAGAATCGGCTCCACGAAGTGGTGTCTTCTCGCCGCGATCCCCTGCATATAGTGCTCTTGGTTCTGCACCGGCCCCAAAAGCATCGGGTGCCTGAGATCGATCCCGGCCGGCACGCGTCGCCTCGTGGGACCGAAGATCTCTTTCTGCGCCTCGGTTGGGCAATCGATGGTGTCGTCTGGCCGCCCGAGGAACTCCCGAATCAGCCCGGCCTCGGGCTTCGTGAAGGTACGTTCCAGATGCGAGGTCAGAAATCCGTCCTGCCCATTGATCCCGGGCGTGAGCGCGAGCTCGTTGACCCGCCTCAGAATGAGCGCCTGATCCGACGCCTGTTGGGCGTCTTTTCCGTAGAGAATCGTCCAGCCCGTATCGAGAGTCATATAGATGTCGTCGTGCCCGCAGTGCACGTTGAGTGCGTGCTTCGTAATCGCGCGCGCCGAGACCTCGAGCACCATCGTCGAGAGCTTGCCCGGCGCGTGGTAGTACTGCTCGATTCCGTAGGCGACCCCCTGGCCCGAGGTGAAGTTGACCACGCGCCGGCCGGTGAGGGAGTAGGCGATCGCGCCGCCCTGAGCAGCGTGCTCCCCCTCGGTCTCGATCGCGATCTTCGCGTCGCCGAAGACGTTCAGCTCGCCCAGCGCGAACGAGAGCTGGAAGCTCTCTCCCATCTCGGTGGAAGGCGTAATCGGATAGAAAATCCCGGCGTCTGCGAGCCGGGCCTCGGTGTAGTAGGAGACAAGTTGATTCCCGTTGGTCGTGACGGGGATCCCCGGATACTTGGCAGTCTTGGTCTTTTCCGCCACACTGGCTGGAGTCGACATCGCTCTCATCCTCGGTTTCGTTTTCTGGCTCGAGATCATCAAAAGTGAGCGCGAGTCCCATCGCGGCTGTCGGGGTCAGGGCAAGCCCTTCAATCTAGCACTCAAGCCGGCACTAGTCCAAAGAAGGCGCCACAGTGATCCGCTCGAATTTCGCAACAACGATCTCACCGATGCCGCTCCGAGTCATCCTCTTCACGCTCCTTTGTACAGGAACGATTCCAAACGCGCTTTCCACCGGCCCGGCGGCCGACACCATCGCGACGCCGCGACCGGCACCGTCGACCCCGGCCGGCCCCTTCGGCGGCACCGACATCTTCCGAAGCAAGGGCACCGGCTTCTTCCGTCTCGAGAAAACACAAGAGGGGCGCTGGTGGCTCGTGACTCCCGAGGGCCGCGGCTTCTTCTCGCACGGCGTCGGCGTGATCCGCCCCACGTGGAGCGCCGAATCGGCCTTCGAACAACGTTTCGCCAGCGACAAAG
>CAZFNT010000019.1:4346-17845 GCA_964520315.1 uncultured Gemmatimonadota bacterium | reverse complement strand
GGCGACACCGCGACCTGAGGCAAGCGGGTAGGTCACCTCCTGGCGCGTCGGGTCTCGCGAGAACCACACCACCCATGACGGCCCAGATCAGCTCGCGCTTGAGCAGCACCGCCATGACACCGAGCGCACCACCGATCGGCAACGATCCGGTGTCCCCCATGAAGACATCCGCGGGGTGGCAGTTGTAGTAGAGGAAGCCGAGCGAGGCTCCGACCAGCGCGGAGCAGAAGACGGTGAGCTCCCCGGCACTCGGCACGTAGTAGATCCCGAGATAGTCGGCGAAACGCGCGTGGCCGGAGACGTAGGCGAAGACGCCCATCCCGGTGGCGGCGATGGCGACCAGTCCGATAGCCAAGCCGTCGAGACCGTCGGTGAGGTTCACCGCGTTGGAAGAGCCGGTGATTACGAAAGTGACGAAGGGGATGTAGAGGAGCGAGAGATGGAGCAAAACCGTACGCGCCTTGAAGAAAGGTACGGTCGTGGCGTCGCGCAGCTCCGGGAGCTCGGGCCAGAAGTAGAGCGTTGCTCCAACGACGAGGCCGAGAATCACCTGGGCCACGAGCTTGTAGCGAGCGATCAAGCCCTCGGGCAGCTTGCGCACGTTCTTCAGGTAGTCGTCGACGAAGCCGACGCCGCCCAACACAACCGTGACCAGAAGCACCAAGAGCACCGAACGGTTCGTGAGATCGGCCCAGAGAAGAGTCGAACCGACGACAGATGCAAGAATCAGCACTCCCCCCATGGTCGGAGTGCCCGCCTTCGATCTGTGGGACTTCGGCCCCTCGCCGCGAATCGATTCGCGGAAGCTGCTCTCCCGCAGACGCTTGATCACCCACGGGCCGAGCAGAAGGCTGACGACCAGGGCGGTCAGAGCGGCGTACGTCGCTCTGAATGTGATGTATCGAAAGACATTGAAGAGCGCGAAATGCGGTGCGAGGGGGGCGAGGAGGTGGTAGAGCATCAGGAGTCACCCTCCCGCACGGCGCGCATCGACGCAAGCTCGTCGATGAGCCGCTCCAGCGCCATGCCACGAGAGGCCTTGACCAACACGAGATCGCCTCGGTGCGCCCAGCCCGCCAAGAACTCGGCCGCGTCGTGCCGCTTCTCGAAGTGGTGGGCCTTGCGGGCGTTTCTCAGACGACCGGCCGCGTCGGAGATCTGCTTCGAGAGCTCTCCGACGGTAATCAGAAGATCGACGCCCGCCGAGTCCGCGGCCAGGCCGACTCCTCGGTGGTGATCCGGGCTCAGCTCTCCGAGCTCGAGCATGTCGCCGAGGACCAACGCGCGCCTGCCATCGGTCGGCAGAGCGGCCATGGAGGCAATGGCGGCGGCCATAGACGCGGGGTTGGCATTGTATGCGTCATTTATCAGATCTACTCCTCCGATCGAAAACAGTTCGGACCGCATCGGCGCGGCACGAGCGGCGCGGAGCCCCTCGCGGATCGCTTCCCAGCCGTTCCCCAATCTCTCAGCCACGGCGATGGCCGCCAGAGCATTCAACACGTTGTGGATGCCGGGCAGATGGAGCAGCACAGGCCCCCGTCCGTTGACCAGGAAGCGGGTGGCGCCCCCCTCGAGCGCCTCTATTTCGGTCGCGCGGTAGTCGGCTTCCGGCTTCGTTCCGAAGGTGCGAAGAAGCCGGCGATCGCCGAGTCGCTCTCGGGCCTCGTCGAGAAGCCGCGGCGCGTCACAGGGAAGAACCGCCAGCGACGGACTCTGATCGAGAATCTCCAGCTTCGCACGGGCGATCGCCTCAACGCTGCCCAGGCTCTCGAGGTGCGCCGGTCCGATGTTGGTAATGACCGCAACCTCCGGCGGGGCGATCTCGACGAGACGAGCGATCTCGCCCGGCGTCGACATCCCCATCTCGAGCACCGCGGTCTCAACCTCCGCATCGAAGGCCAAGACCGATAGTGGAAGCCCTATCTGGTTGTTGAAATTGCCGAGAGATGCGCCGATCCGCGGACCGTTTCCCAAAGCCGCACGCGTGAGCATCTTCGTCGTCGTCTTCCCGTTGGTGCCAGTGACCCCGACGGTCTTCGCCCCTAGCCTCTTCAGGTGCTCGGCCGCCCACGCTTGCAGTCCCGCCAAGGGGTCGTCCACGCCGATGAGCGTTCCAGCCGACTCGGCGCCGGCGGCCCACGAAGTGAGAACCATGGCGCCGGCGGCTCCCGATGCATGAGCCTGTTCGACATGCGCATGACCGTCGGTGTGCTCGCCGGGTAGTGCGATGAAAAGCTCGCCGGGCGAGATCCGTCTGCTGTCGATGCAGGCCCCCGCGACGACTGCACTCGGATCTCCCGAGAGCAATTCACCGCCCGCGATTCGGGCAAGATCTGCCATTCGCCACACTCTCGCGGGCCCTCCCTATGCCACCCGACTCGCGGCGCCGCGGGGCAGGGCATCGAGTTGGGGGATCGACGGGGTCGCCTCGTCGAACCAGCGGCCGTGCGCGGAAGCGCATATCGCGCGCGTCATGAAGTCAGCCGCGCGCCGTGGATCCGCGCCGAAGCAGCGCGAGCAGTCGCGCCGCGTGACCATTCCGACACGAGCACATTGGAATCGTTCCGAAGTCATACTCTGTTCTCCATGTTTGTGACCCAGGGCCGAATCGCCTCTTCGACCGCGCTGTATCCAAAAGGTTTGGAGATCCAGCCGGCGGCCCCCCGCTCCCGCGCCAGCTCGCTGTTGCCTTCCCAGCCGCTCATGAGGACCACCGGAAGCCCCGGGCTCACCCCGTGGACCCGATCGAGCAATGCCCAGCCATCGAGATCCGGAATCGTCAGATCGGAGATCACCAGATCGAACGATCCGTGTTCCAGCCGGTGAAGCGCCTCGCGTCCGCTGGCCGCCACCGTCGCGCCCAGCCCCATGAGCTGCACGAACTCTCGCACGATGCCGCGAATCTCCGAGTTGTCGTCCACGATCAGTATTTGCGTCATAAGGGGTCCCCCCATTTGGAACGTAGAAGCGCACCGGCAACCCTTCGGTCATCGAAATCGCGCCTCTCCCGCCCCAGTATCTGGTAGTCCTCATGCCCCTTGCCTAGAAGCACGACTGCGTCATCGGTCCGTGCCAAAGCGATCGCCCGCGCAATCGCATCGCCGCGATCCAAGATGACCTCGCAAGGTCCGCTCACGCCGAGGGTCGCGTCTTGGGCGATGCGCCGAGGGTCCTCGTCGCGCGGGTTGTCGTTCGTGAGAATCGCGACATCGGCGATGCGTGTGACCGCGTTCCCCATCGCGGGCCGCTTGCCTCGATCACGATCTCCACCGCAGCCGAAAAGCGCGATAAGCCTGCCCGCGACGAGGGGACGAAGCTCGGTCAGCACACGCTCCACCGCGTCGGGTGTGTGCGCGTAGTCGACGAAAAGCGATGGCGCACCGGCGCCGGCGGCCACGGGCTCCAGCCGCCCCGGCACCCCCTCGAAGTCGGCCAATGCCTCGACCGCGCGGCTGGGATCGACGTCGCACGCGGCACAGGTCGCGATGGCGGCCAATGCGTTCGCCAGATTGTGGCGGCCGGGCAAAGCGATGCGACCACGCACCCCCCGCGGCCCCATTCCGGGCCCGTAGACCGTGAAGGTCGTGCCCTTGAGATCGGACGAGTCCACGCGAGTCGAGAATGCCCCCACAACCGCTCCATCCGCAGCCGAATCGAATCGGTAGAGCTCGACCCCTTTCGCCCGCGCGGGGATCACGCTCCATGCGGAATCGGCAACGTCATAGACGATCGCCCGCCCCCAGCGGTCCGATGAGCTTCGCACGCGATCGGCCAAGATCAGCTTCGCCGCGCGGTAACGTTCCATCGTACCGTGATGGTCGAGATGATCGCGCGTGAGGTTGGTGAATACTCCGACATGCACATCGCAGCCCTCGAAGCGGTGCAGCTCAAGCCCCTGTGACGACGCCTCGACGATCGCTGCGTCACGCCGCTCATCGCGCATCTCAGCGAGCAGACCTTGCAGCTCCAAAGCATCTGGCGTCGTGAGTCGGGCCGCCCGCGAACCCGCCCCGGTGTCGTACTCGATTGTACCGAGCATCCCCGTCCGCAGCCCCAGCCGCCCCATCGAATGACGCAGCATCCAGGCCACCGTCGTCTTCCCGTTGGTGCCAGTGATTCCGAGTACCCGCAACGACTCCGAAGGGGCGCCGTAGTAGAAGCGAGCAACCCGGCCCGCCGCCCGCCGCGCGTCGCGCACCTTGAAGAGGGGCACATCGATCCCCGGATCCGCCTCCGCGATCACCGCACATGCCCCGGCCGCTACCGCCTCGGCGACATGATCGAGTCCGTCATGACGCGCACCCGGGATGGCCACGAAGACGTCCCCGGGAGCGACCCCGCGGGAATCGTGCGTCAAACCGGACCACGACTCGCGCCCCGACATTGCAGGCATCTCGATCAGGTTGTCGTCCGAGCCGGCGATCTCGCGCGCCAGCTCGGCCAGCGGACGCCTGGTTTTCGCGCCCATCACGACGCATCCCCACTCCTCGGCTTTGCGCGAACCGAGCAAACCGTGCCGTGCGTGACCCGGCGCCCAGCCTGAGGAAGCTGCCCAACCACATGGCCACGCCCGTCTAGCCGCAGCCCGAGCCCTCGATCGAGCAGTGCGCGATGCGCGCCACGAATGCTCAGACCGGTGAGATCGGGCACTTCGACGGCCGCCGCATCCGCCCGCACGGAAGAGGCCGCCAAGAGCAAAACCGAGGCACCCCGGGTCAGCACGGTCCCGGGTCGCGGGTCCTGCCGCGAGACTCTCCCGGGCTCGCCCTCCACTCGCGCACGCAAACCGATTCGCTCGAGCTCCTCCCGCGCCTGATCGATCGCCTTCCCGCCGAGCGAGGGAACGCGCACCAGGGCATCAGCGGATGCCGGGCCGATGCGCGGTCCCCGAACCGCGTCGCGGCGAACGATCAACTCCGCGATCTCGCGGAAGATCGGTGCCGCCACCGTGCCGCCATAGTGCTCCTCGCGCGGGTCGATCACCGCGACCGCGATCACCAGAGGCGGCGAACGATCCGGCAGGTAGCCCACGAAGGTGCTGTTGTATCCTCCCCCTTCGTATCCCCCCTCCGGATTGGCCCTCTGAGCAGTGCCGGTCTTCCCCGCGATTCTCACCCCCGCGATCGCCGCGTTCGTGCCGGTCCCATCATCGACAGCCCGCGTCAGAATCCGCGTCATTAGAGTCGAGGTCTCGGGCGTCACCACCCGCCTCACCGGCCGCCGCCGCGACTGGGCGCGCACCTCACCATCGGGCCCGAGAATCCTCAGAACCGCATGCGGCTCGATCAACACCCCGCCCGACGCGAAAACCCCCATCGCGCACGCCATCTGAAGAGTCGTGGCCGTCACCTCCTGACCGATCGCCAGGCAGGCCAGAGAGAGCCGCCCCGACCAGAGATCATCACCCGGCGCATTCAGCAGGCCGCGTCCCTCCCCCGGCAGATCGATCCCCGTCGGCTCGCCGAAGCCGAACTCCTTCACATAGCGGTAGAGACGGTCCTGGCCCACGACATCCGCGACACGAATGGTGCCGACGTTGCTCGAATGCACGAGAACGTCTTCGAAGGGCAACGACTCGTATCGATGCACGTCGCGAATCGGGCGCCGCCCGATCCAGATCAAACCGTTGCCGCAGTCGATCGGCGCCCCAGCCGGCACCAAGTTCTCGTTGAGCGCAGCCGCAAACACCACGACCTTGAACACCGATCCCGGCTCCAACGCATCGGTTATCGCGCGATTCCTCCGCGCACCCATCGCGGAGCGCTCCAGCGCACCCGGGTCGTAGCTGGGCCAGTTGGCCATCGCCAATACCTCGCCCGAAATCGGATCCAGCACCACCACCGACCCCGACTCCGCTCGCTCCTTCTCGACGCCCGCCTTCAGAGCGCGATGCGCGGCTTCCTGAAGCTCGAGGTCCAGACTCAGCACAACGTGACCCCCGTCGATCGGATCGCGCCGCTCCAACTCGATCGTGCGCCGATCCGCGAAACGTCCCAGAACCGCCCGCCCCGCAACCCCCGTCAATGCGTCGTTCCGCGAGAGCTCGATCCCTTCGAGCCCCGCGCCCTCCGATCCAACGAAGCCCACAACATGCGCCGCGGCTTCGCGCCCGTCGTACACCCGCCCTCCACGAGACGATATGGTCGAGCTTCCGCGGCCGCCTTTCGGTGACGAGCCCCCCATAGTGTGGGCCACCGACAGCAGATCGCGATCGTAGATCGAGCCCCGCCCTGCCTCGAGCACGACCTCCGTCTCGCGCTGCCCCCTCCCCGCCGCCCGCAGCTCCTCCGCGGCGAAGACTTGCACCCAGAAAAGCCGGGCCACGAGGCCGAGCCCGCACACCAGCCCGATCCAGGCGGCGGCCCTCGTGCGATCCTCGACTTGCATGGCTCGATCTCTCCTGGCGACGGACGATATGCTCTTTCGGGCTACGTCCCTCCCTGTGATGGGTCCTCGTCCAAAGCGCCCTCAGCGATTCGCCGCGTACGCCTCTCGCGTGCCGAACAAAGCGCCAGCGACACCCCGCGCGCCTCGCCACGCCGCCGCGAACACTCCGACATCCTCGTGGCGATCGGGCGAGACCTCATGGATCCGCCGCGCGTGCCACCCGTCCTTCAAACCCATCTCCAGAGCCAGAGGCCCGATCCGCTCGGGCGCCGCCATGACTCGCAGCGACCACCGCAGCTCGTCTTCACGCTCCTCGAGCGCCGCCAACTCACTATCGAGCTCGGTGAGCTCGACCGCCCGCAGCACGCTTCTGCTCTGAACGCAGCAGGTCGCCCACATAAGGCCGAAGGTGGCTGCCGCGAGTGCCGTCGCGCGCAGCCTACCGCCGGCAAAAAGCCGATGGATTCGCATTCTTTCCCCTTGATTCCGACCTCGCGCGACTCCTCCCCGGTCATGCCGGCGCGGTCATCATGTGGTCATCGCGACCTCTCTTGTTGAATCAAGCGGCCTTCCTTTCCGGGAGTCGGGCCGCCACCCGAAGCCGCGCCGAACGGCTCCGTGGATTGCGTTTGAGCTCGTCCTCCGACGCCTGAATCGCTCGGCGCGTCACAAGGCGCAATGACGCGCGATGCTCACACCGGCATTCCGGGAAGTCCGGAGGACAGATACACTCCTTCGCGGAGAGCACCATGAAGCGCTTCACAATTCGATCTTCCAGACTGTGGAACGAGATCACTCCCAAGCGACCGTCTGGTGCCAGCAGACGAACCGCCGCGGGAAGAGCCGATTCCAAAGCCTCGAGCTCATGGTTGACCCGTATCCGCAGGGCCTGAAAAACCCTCGAGAGTGTCTTGATCCGGAAGCGAGTCGACGCCACCGACGAGATCACCGAAGCGAGTTCGGCGGTGGTGCGTATCGGGTCACGCTCTCGCGCATAGTCGATCGCCAGAGCGATCCGCCGAGCATGGCGTTCCTCGCCCAAAGTGCGAATCAACCTCTCGAGCTCGCTCACATCGAGCGAACGGATGAGCTCGCTGGCGGGCGGCCCGATCGACGGAGTCAGGCGCATGTCGAGCGGCCCATCCGCGTTGTAGCTCAGCCCGCGTCGAGAGTCGGCCAACTGCGAGCTCGAGTAACCCAGGTCGAGGATCACGCCGTCGAAGCTGCCCGCGGCTCCCCTCAGCGTACGATCCATTCGCGCGAACGACGCCTGCACCAAGTACCAGCGCCCCGCCGCCGAACGCAACGCCGACCGAGCCCGCATCAACGACTCGGCATCCAGATCGAGGCCGACGAGAATTGCGTCGTCACCCGCTCGCCGCAAGAACTCCAGCGCGTGGCCCGCGTTGCCGATCGTCGCGTCGACATATCGCCCGCCCTCGCGCCACGCCACTAGCTCCGCGCTCTGATCCCGCATCACCGGTTCATGCACCCCCGCCTCGGTCATGCCCCATCCCCCTCGTCCGCCCCCTCTTCGGCCGCGGCCGCGCCTGACTCCAGCACATCGAACTCATCCTCGAGCGCCTCGAGCGTGCCGAGCTCCTCATCGTCCATATGAGCCCGGTACCGTTTCCGATCCCAGATCTCCAGCCTCTCGAGGCAGCCGACAACCATCGCCTCGCCGTCGAGCCCCGCGTACTCCCGCAGTTGTTCCGAGAACAACGCACGGCCCTGCTTATCAAGGACGATCGTCTCCTTCGCCCCCACGATCATGCGAACAAAGCGTCGCAAGCGTCGATTCCTCGGTTGCGCCCGCACCATCCTGGCCATCTCGTCGCGCTTGTCGCTCCATTCATCCGGGCTGAAGACCGCCAGACACCCCTCCGACGCGATCGTGACGCTGATCGCACACCCGTAGTCCTCCCCCAGGCGGTTACGAAAGCTCGCGGGAAAGGCCATTCTGCCTTTCGAATCGAGCTTCGAGGTCTTCGAGCCTTCGAAAGAGGGCTTCATCGAGCAGTCCGCCGGAAAAGAGAGCCGAGAGCAGTTCACCGCCGCTCCCCACTTAGTGCGTGTCGTCTAGCCGAGAGAGTAGGGGCCCTGTTGAGAAAAGAAAAGACGCCCGCCCAATTTACTTCCAAACAGGGAGTTCGGCCCCGTCACCGAGAGCTTGAGTCGGTGGGGGCCAGTGGGGAAGATACCCGCCTTTGAGGGGACAGCCTCAGCAGGTAAGCTCTCTTCAGGCGCTCCGATGCCAGTGCCCGGGCCGGTCGGAGTGGGGGATTGGGGACGCAGTGGACTCTCGACCCGTGCGCCCGAGCCACGCATGCGCGGTGGCTGCTCTCTGATCCGAAGCGCCCATCGACCCTGCTCAACTCCTGCTTCGAAGCAGCCTCTGTCCCCGCCGAAGCGCCCAAAGAGCGCGCGACTCCCGCGCATGCACCACGTAACCGTGCCGCTTCGCACCCCAGCTCTCCTTGTAACGCCGCAGCCCCTCGGCCCCCTCCGGCGTGCCACCGAAGTCGTAGTCGCTCATTCCCCGCTCGATCGCCCAGCGAATCGCGGCATCAACGAGCGCGTTGTTCGGGCGCAAGTGCCAGTGCTCCGGGTACGATGCCGTCAGCCAGTTCATAATCGAATCGCCCGAACAGAAATGCACTGTTCCCGCCACCGGCCGATCCTCGTGAAACGCGAGATGGAAGACACACTCTTTCTTCATCAATCTAAAGGCATTCATAAAGAGCTCTTCCGAATACACTTTTGCGCCGCGTCGATCGAGTGTATGTGCCGCGATCTCGGCGTAGGCGCCAACGCCCTTTTCATTCGTCACTTCCTCTACTCGAACACCTCTCTCGCGCGACTGTCGTATCATCTTTCGAATGTTCTGGCTGTAGACCTCACGGTGAACGTCTCGGTACTCCGATGCCAGCGATATTCTATGAGTGAATGTCGAGATCGCCTTGTAGCCATGCGACAGGCACGATAACGTATCGCGTTCGAGGTCGACCACTTGGGCCGAGAGCACCCTGGCAGTTCGAATTCGCTCATGAAACGCGTTCCACAGCGTTTTGGAAATGTCGCGGGGGGAATCCTGCGCGACTACAGGCCCGCCGTACGTGCCGAATGGAAGCGACAATATGCGCGACAGGAATCCCAACCTCGTCTGCACTGCGAATGGGAAGGCACCTGAGTAACCATTGTCGCCCTCTACGACGAGCACTCGCCCTTCGATAGACTCGTAGCTGCGCTCTAGGGCCTCCAGCCAACCGATCGAATGGAATGGTGTCGCTGCTGCTGAGGCGGCGAGAAGCCGACTCCAAGCGTCTCGGTCGATCTGCTCCGCGTGGAGCTCCGCGACGCACGATCGCGCATCTCTCACGTCGCCGACCCATCTTCGCGCGAGCGGCGTGCACGCAAGCTGGGCAAGGGGTACCAGTCAACGGCGTCTCGGATCCGGCTCGGCGCCATTTCGTCGGGCGTGTAGAGATGGACAAAGGTCTCGGCGTACTCTTCGTAGTCGCCGAAGTCGCTGATCGAGCCGCGCAGAGTTCTAAGAGTCCGCGCAGAACTAGCTAGGGACTTCTTCGCCCAGATGTGCTGCAGATCTGGTCGATCGGCGAGCTTCGAAACCGGAAGAATGGCAGCCCCCCCCTTTTGACGATTTCGGGGCTCGCCGGTCGGCCAGATCTGCGCCAAAGATGGGATGCAAACATTGGGAGCTATTTCTTCGCCGACTCTAAGCCAGAATTCCCAGCGAAGATCAGGTCCATCGGCCGTCGGCTCGACCTGGTCGAGCAGTGTTCGTGCCTCTTGAAACAGCAGTCCGACCCGCGGCGAAGAGCTGGTCGTCCTCTGCCATCTGCGAGCCGCATGCAGCAGAACATCGAGCCCCGGTGAGCAGAGGCCATCGACGTGCCGATCGCATGGTTCGCTCATTGGAAGCGGTAGATCTTCATCGATTCCTGGTGGTAGATGTGTGACGGGCGGTCCAACCCTGAGAAGCTACCCTTGCCGTGGACCGATGGCCAACCCAGACACGAGACGGAAGCTCCGGTGGACCTCACGCGAGGTTAGGATCGCTATGCGGGTCTTCTCGCCCGCGGCGGCCTGTCATACGCTCCACGCTGCGCCTATTGTATCCGCTTTCTCATCCGGAGATTCCTTTGTGCTGAACCATTTCGTGCCAGCGGGCGCTTCGCTGGTCTTGGCGGGGCCGGCTGCCGCCGCGATCATGACCACCTGCCTCGAGTCGGCGCTTGCCACGGCCCCCGAGGATGAGCCGATCTCGGTCAACGTTCGCCTGCAGGCGCAGCTCAATGTGCTCGCGCTGCAGCCGTACATCGACAGGATGAGGAAGACCGAGCGGCGCATGACCGCGATTCGCGCCGCCAAGGAGCTGGCCCGAAACACCCAGGCTCCCCTCATGGAGAGCCTTTCCGACTGGATCGACGGTGGTGCGGTTGCCTCGGTGCGCTCCCACTGGGCAGTAAACGAAATCAATGTGTGCGGCTTGCCCCGCGTTGCGCGCGCGCTTGCCCGACGGAACGACGTATCGCACATCGGACTCAACGTCGAGCGCGCCGAATCGGTCCTCACCGATTCGGAGTTCGCCGCCGGCCGCGTCGCGATCCGAGCCGGCGACGAGACATTGAGAAACCTCAAGATGATCGACGCCCCCGAGGCATGGGCGATGGGATTCGAAGGCCAGGGTGTCGTTATCGCCAACATCGATACGGGCACGGATCGCAACCATTCGGACTACGCCTCTCGCATCTGGGAGAATCCAGGCGAGGTCGCCGCGAACCGAGTGGACGACGACGGGAACGGCTATATCGACGACACTTGGGGGTGGGATTTCGACGGCAACGACAGCGATCCCGGGTACGAGCAATCGCTACACGGCACACACACAGCCGGCATAATGGTCGGCGATGGAACGGGCGGCATCTCCACAGGGGTCGCACCCCGCGGCACGATGATGGTGCTTCGAAGCTGCATCAGTGAATTCGATGCTCGCTCCTCGTACGAGTACGCACTCGCCAATGGCGCGGATGTCATCTCGAGCTCGTGCAGCTACAAATTTCCGGATTGCCCCGACTACGCGGCATTCCGCCAACTCTCCGAGCTCGAGGCGGCCGCTGGTCTATTTCACACCAACTCGATCGGCAACCAGCGCCGGTTGGACGGCTACGCGGTTCCATACAATATTTCAGCGCCGGCCAACGCTCCCGCGGCCTTCATCCACCCTGATCAAACACTTGTCGGCACCCCGGCGGGTGCACATGGATGCGGAGCGATCGACTCGTACGGCGAGCTCAAAGAGTATTCGGCCGAGGGTCCCGCGGAGCACAAGGCCGGTTCTCCCTTCTGTGGTCCCCAGTTCGAGTACGACGACTACCCCTACGATCCCCAAATGGGGCTGATAAAGCCGGACTACGTCGCGCCCACCGACGTAACGACCACAAGGCCGGGTGGTGGCTACACTTCCTTTTTCGACGGCACTTCGGCGGCTACGCCCCACTCGGGCGGCGTTGCCGCGGTCATCCTCTCGGCGGTCCCCGACGCCACACCGGAGCAGGTCTCGGAAGCGATGCAGATGACCGCGCTCGACCTGGGTCCGATCGGCAAAGACAACGATTACGGGGCCGGTATGCTCGATTTGGACGATGCTATTCGCTATCTCTTGAAGGATCTGACGATCGCGCTCTCTCCACCGGTGCAACAGATCGGCCATGGGCACGAGATGCGGGTCAGGGCGGAGATCTACAACAACACCGCCGATTCCATCACCTTCGAGCTTCGGGTCGATGCCTACTTCTCCGACGGAACGCCCTACGACGCAAACCCAGTCCTCGGTCCCCGCACGCTCACCGTCGAGCCCGGCGAGCTGATCGTGAAGGACTTTTCTCGGACGGTCGCTGCCTCGCCGGGAACCTATACGGTCGATGGGATCGTCGCCGTGGACGGCTCCACTGTCAGCACCGATAGCTTCGTGTTCGGGGTGACACGCTAATAGTCCACCGAGAACGCGAAGGTCCAGATATCGTTCAGGGGAACGGTGGTGCTCTTGCCCATGAGAATGTGGAGCTGGTCGTTGAACATGCCCGTCTGATGGTCTTCCCTGATGGCGAAGTTGTCGTGCATGGACTCCTGCTCCCAGTCGATACCATGTAGGTTGTTCCGGGGGGAAGATGGGTGAATGAGCTGTCTCCGCGGGATCCGATTGCGCAAGGCTACCCGCCAGCTCAAAATGCGTGAATAGAAAACGACTTCTCGCTACCGTCAGCGGCGTCCGGCCGTTTTCACCACACCCCGTACCACTCGATCAACCCTCTCCTGACACGTCTCGAAATCGGCGTGGCGCAAGATCATCTCGCGCGCCGCACAGCCGAAGCCCTCTCGCTCAGAGGGATCATCCGCGAGGGTGCGGATCGCTTCGACGATCGCGTCGGGGGAGCACGCGGGAACGATCATACCGGTCGCCCCCGCTGTGGGCTTGGGCACGATCCACTCTCTGTTGCTCGGCAGATCGGATGCGACGACAGCGCAGCCCGATGACATCGCTTCCAGGAGAGCGACACTCGTTGCATCGTGCGTAGGCACGCTCACGTAGATGTCGGCCAGCGACATGAGCGACACCATGCGTGATCGCGGCACCTGCCCCAGCCAGCGGACTCGCTCCGCGGCGGGATGGTCGGCCACGGCGACTCGAAGTGGATCCAGAAGGGAACCGCCGCCGGCCACTACGAGAACAATGGTGTCGCATGATTCCATTGCGCGAAGGGAGCCTCGAACCACATCTTCGACGCGATAGAACTCCTCCGAAAGGCTGCGGGCCGAGAGGACGACTGTCGCGGACTCGGGCAGATCGAGCTCGCCCAGTAGATCAGCGCGGCGCGTCGAGCTCCGGGAGAGAGGAGAAAAACGCTCCACCTCGACGCCCCATGGAATCACGGCACTTCGCTCGGGCCGCGCCCCGAGTCTCTCGGCCGCTCGCACGACGTCGCGCGAGTCGCCGATGACCAGGTCGGCGGAACGGAGCGCCGCGTGGGACAAGAGACGATCGGCGATTCCCCGGCTCGGGTTCTTGTAGACATCGGTGCCCCATA
>CAZFNT010000019.1:0-4336 GCA_964520315.1 uncultured Gemmatimonadota bacterium | reverse complement strand
GCGCCAGGTATCCATAGCCGGTGAGGTAGTGGACGTGGAGCAGATCGGGCGCCAGCTTCGCCACTAGCCCGCGCAGCTCCCGCACCGCCTCCGCGTAGCGGGTGAGCTTGTTGGGGTGGCGGCGCAAGGGGTGCAACGTAGCCCCGGGCACGGATGCGGACTCGAACGATGCGACGTGGGTTTCGTGCCCCCGAGCGGCCGCCGCGGCGACCCAGCGCCGCAGGTGCTCGTTTTCGGCGATTCCGAGATAGAGAATCCGCATCGCTCTAGCGTCTCCCCCGCATCCACCGCCAAAGCGGCGCAACCCAATGCCAGGTGCGAATTCGCACGGCTGATGCACCGAGCGAATCTAGCGAAGCGCCGGCCGCCGGATCCTCCGATGCGCCGAGAGAGTACACCGATCGCCCCTGCGCGACTCCGCTCTCCATGGCGTGCCAGTGCAGCAGATCGTCCGCCCCTAGCGATCTGCCCTCGCCCCCGGAGATCACGACAATATTTTGAATATGGGCAGCGCTTACGAGATTCAACGTCGCCGCCACCGGCGGGGCGCCATCGATCTCGGCAAAGCTAATGTCGATGCGGTCCCTCTCACCCGCCGCCGGCCATTGCGAGAGCGCTTCGAGCATTCGCCGAGGCATCTCGGAGCGATCCCCGCCATCGGCCGAGACTGCGTCGATCAGGCCTCGTAGCGCTCCGCGCCGCTCCTCGACCGAGCGTGGAGCTCGCACCGCCAAACCGCGCCGACCCGCATCTTCGATCCGCCGTCTGCATTGGAGCGCCATCTTCGTCCACACACGCTCCCTCCCCTTCCGCAGATCGACCGATCCGCGCACCGGAAAACGACACTCGACCCCCGGCACGAATGCCAGCTCCTCGCCGGCGGCTCCGGTCGCGTCGACCAGATGGATCTCAGCGACCGAGGGAATCCGGAAGAGCGCCAGGGCGAGACGTCCTCCGAGGGGAGTCCCGCGCTGCCATTGGGAATCGGCATCGGCCGACCACGTGGCGGCCTCCTCTCCTCCCGGCGGGCGTTCCCAGCCGCCCGGCGCCGCGCCGGCGATGAGGGGGCCCCCGTGTGTGCCGAAGGGCAACGCGAAGATCCGCCGGATCGGCCCGAGTCGCTCCTCGATCGCCGCGATGCCGCCGACCAGCCGGCCCTCCCAGCGCGCGGTCACCGCCACGGGCTCGGCGCGCCCGCTCGCCTCCACGCACGTCCGCCACCACGCGCTCCCGTGGCCCGGGCCGGCCGCCGGATCGGCCGCCGCCAGCTCGTCCCAATCGTTCGGAATCGCGCCATGGCGGATTTCGATTCGCAAACGCGGCCCCTTGCCCTGCCTCTCGCGGCGCTCACCCAATGGTGCGCGTCTCCCCTCCCCTGTCCGGAAGCTCCGGCACCAATCGTCGCATCTCACGCCGAATCCCCGCCGCCTCCCCGTCCTCAGCGAAGCGCTCGAGCCTCTCCAAGACCTCTCGAAGCAGTGCGGCCTCCGGCGCCCGCGGCTCGGCGAGATGCACCTTCGCCATCTCGGTCGGCGCGAACTCGTCGGTCCAGAGCTCCTCTTTCAACTTCTCGCCCGGCCGCAGACCGCTGATCTCGATCGCCACCTTCCGCCCCGACATCGCCACCATCTCTCGCGCCAGCTCCAAGATCGGAATCTGCTCCCCCATGTCGAGAACGAACACCTCGCCGCCCCGAGCCCGCGCCCCGGCGAGCACGACCAGAAGAGCGGCCTCTTTGATCGTCATGAAGTAGCGCGTGGCCTCTTCGTGCGACACCGTGACCGGCCCACCGCGATCGATCTGTCGCGCAAAGCGCGGAACGACGCTCCCTCGGCTCCCCAGCACGTTACCGAAGCGCACCATCGCCAGACATGTTCCAGCCTCGTCCCCCATCTCGGCGGCCCGTCGCTGCAACAGTATTTCGGCGATCCGCTTAGACGCTCCCATGACGCTCACCGGCTTCACTGCCTTGTCGGTAGAGAGCAACACCAGGCGCCCGACACCCGCTGCGATCGCCCCATCGACGACATTCTTCGTGCCGAAGATGTTGGTCTTCACCGCTTCGTCGGGCTGCGCCTCCATCAACGGCACATGCTTGTGCGCGGCCGCGTGAAAGACGATCTCGGGACAGCGCGCGGCCAACACTCGGCGGGTGCGGGCAGCATCGCGAATATCGGCCACGTCGACACGTACCGGCACTCCGGCGTGGTCGGCGGCGAGCTCTTCTTCGAGCTCGAAGAGCTCGTTCTCGGCGTGCCCAAAGAGAGCCACTTCGGCAGCTCCCGAGCGGCAGGCCCACCGGCAGAGCTCCGATCCGATCGATCCGCCCGCTCCGGTGACCAACACCCGCTTCCCCCCCAATCGTGCCGCCGCCTCGGAGGGCCGCAGCTCTACCGCCTCTCGCCCGAGCAAATCGCCAGGCCGAATCGGTCGAATCTGATGCCAGTGCACGTCGCCGAGCACGATCTCGCGGATTCCAGGCACGATCCGCAGCTCGGTGTCGACCCGGCGACATGTGCGCAGCAAATCCCGAACCACTTCCCCCCTCGCCGACGGGATCGCCAAGAGCAGCATCTCGACTCGCCGCGCCGCCACGATCGATTCGATCGCCCCCCGATCACCGAGCACGTCCAGCCCGCGACACCGCGTCCCGGCAAGCGCTGGGTCGTCGTCCACGAAACCGACGACCTCTAGCTCGAGCTCCGGGTGAGCGGCGATCTGCTCGGCGACCATCCGCCCCGCGACCCCGGCTCCGATGATCAGGACCGAGCGGCGGCTCATTCCTCCCTCCCTTCTCTCGCGGCGCCTCGCCCCTCGACTTTGCGGGTCACGCTCCGCGCGACCACGCGCAGCACTGCGGTGCCCGCCGCGATCAGCGCCGCGAAGACCAGGAGGCGCAGCCTGCGATCGGGATGCACCAACGCCACGGCGATCAGTCCAGCGCAGGCGGCGAAGGAGTAGAGGATCGTCACCGTTTGCGGCGTGCTCAGACCGAGATTCAGGAGCTGGTGGTGCAGATGGCTGCGATCCGCCTCGAAGATCGGCCGGCGGGCCATTGCGCGCCGCAAGGTCGTGACCACGATCTCGCCCAGCGGCACGACGAGCACGACCATCGGAATGATGAGCGCGATGGCCGCGGCGCTCTTGAAGTTGGCGACAATGGTGATCAGCGCCAGTGCGGTCCCCAAAAAGAGCGACCCCGAATCGCCCATGAAGACCGACGCGGGGTGCAGGTTCCACTTCAAGAAGCCGAGCGCGGCACCGGTCAGCCCGGTCAGGAGCAGAGCGGCCTCGAGATTACCCCGTAGGACCGAGATGGCGAAGAGCGCGAGCGAAGCGATCACGACCATCCCCCCCGCCAGCCCATCGACTCCGTCGACCAGGTTGACAGCATTCATCAGGGTCATGATCCAGACGACCGTGATCGGGATTCCCCAGAGCCCTAGACCGATCGATCCGCCCAGGGGACTGCTCAGCACATCGATTCTGAATCCGAGGGTCAGCGCCGCTCCCGCGATCAAGAGCTGCAGCACGAATTTCATCGCGCCCCCGACATTCCACAGATCGTCGACAAGCCCCAGTAGAAGAGCGGCCGCACTGACCACCAGGATCCGCCTCAGATGGGCGTGTCCAGGGAAGAGCAGGTGTTCGCTGGAGCGGTCGATCGCGGGCCAGATCCATCGCCAGCGCACCGCCAGCCACGCCGCGGTTTCACCCGCGAAATAGGCCGCGAAAATCGCGATGCCGCCCAGACGCGGCACCGCGCGCAGATGGACTCGGCGGCCGCCCGGATGATCGACGACCCCGAGCCGATCGGCGGCGAAGCGCACCAGAGGCGTTCCGATGAGCGACGCGATGAACGCGATGCCGAATGCCAGGGAGAAGGGGATCAGCACGGCGCTCAGGTCCGGGGCATGGACGAGGAGGGTCGCGTCCGCCTCGCGCCCCGGTCAAAGAGCGCGCCGAAGCGCAGCTTCCACACCAATACGATCGCCTCGCGCACGATCGCCCCGCTCATCTTCGAGGCTCCCTGGGTGCGGTCGGTGAAGATGATCGGAATCTCGCGTAGGCGGAACCCGGCGCGCCATGCCTTGAAATTCATCTCGATCTGAAAAGCGTAGCCGTCGGAACGGACGCGGCCGACGTCGATCGTCTCGAGAACCTCGCGGCGGAAGCACTTGAAGCCGCCGGTGGCGTCGAAGATCGGCATGCCGGTGACGAAACGGGCGTAGATCGTGGCGAAGTAAGAGAGGAGCAGGCGCGGCATCGGCCAGTTGACGACGCAGACGCCATGCACGTAGCGGGAGCCGATCACCAGGTCTGCGTCGCCCGCGGC
>CAZFNT010000018.1:7915-18159 GCA_964520315.1 uncultured Gemmatimonadota bacterium | reverse complement strand
CGCAGATATCGCAACGCTCTTTTCTGAGCTCGACCTGCCGTTGTGACAGATCGAGCCCGACGAATTGCGTCGATCGGGATGTGCGCCGGATCTGGTCCTGTGTCAGGAGAGCGACTCCCCATGCGCCCATGACGTGGCAGTAGGGCGAGACCACGACTTCGACATCGAGAAGTGTTTCGAATGCCGCGACAATACCCTGATTGCGCGCCGTCGCTCCTTGGAAGGCGACCTTCTCGCGCGACCATGTGCGGGTACCAACGACCTTGTTCAAGTAGTTCTGCACGACCGAACGCATGACCGCCGCCAGAACTTCCCTGGGTGTTCGCCCTTCTTGAAGTAGCCGATGAACATCTTGCTCCATGAAAACCGTGCAACGGTCCGACGTGGGGGGCGGAACCGTTCCGAGAACCAAGGGCCCGATCTCTTCCAGAGGAACGCCGAGCTTTCGCGCCTGCTCCTCGACAAACGATCCGGTGCCCGCGGCACAAACGTAATTCATACTGGCGTCGACGACGACTCCGTCGCGGCATCTAGTGTACTTGGAATCCTGCCCGCCGATCTCGAATATCGTTTCGATTTCGGGATCGAGTCGCAGCGCGCTTCTCGCGTGGCTCGAGATTTCGTTGATGACAGCGTCGGCCCCGATCACGGCACCGACTAACTTCCGGCCCGATCCGGTGGTGCCGCAGCCATCGATCTCCAGCCGCGAAGCTCGACGGCGCGCCACATCGGTGAGGGCAGCGAAAAGCTCCCTCGTGGCTCCGATCGGATCGCCGCCGGTCTTTCTGTAGATGTCGGCGATCACCTCGCCATCTCCGTCGATCAGGCAGAGCTTGGTCGAAGTGGAGCCGATATCGATGCCCAGAGCGCCCCGCACGGTTCCGCTGCCCGGCCATCTCGAGATGCGAATCTCATTGCCCGCCGCATCGATGCGGCTTTCTTGCACGTCGAAGTTCGGATAGCGCGTTCGGCGCAGCTTCAGAGGCAGATCGGAGCGGCCGGCGGCGAAGCTCTCTTCTTTCTCTGAGGCGCAGCCCGCGTCACATGGAGAAAGCGACACCTTTCCGGCAATCGAGCGGTCGAAGCTCGGGGGCCTTCCGGTGGTTGAGCTCGTCGCATCGGTCCCGCTCTTGATGGCTCCATTACGGGCAGGAATGGCAGGGGTGGTGGCGGCAGGCCACTGCACAAGATCGACTTGCGTCGACGATCGCGGGACGTCCCCGATAATCATGGCCGCCCCGATCGCACCGGCGAGATGGAATCTCTCACCGGAAACGACCTCGGTCCCGGCGAGGAGTCGAATCGATCGCACGACCTCGCGGTTCCTGCTCACTCCGCCCACCAGTGCTGTCGCCCCGCTCAGCTTCCGCCCCTTGAGAAGTGTCTGGAGCGCGGTGTTTGCCATGCCGCGACAGAGGCCGCTCCACATCGCCTCTTTGCTGGTGCCTTCTTGTTGCAAGTGGATCAGATCGCTCTTGGCGAATACGGCGCAGCGGGTCGCGACGCTCGGGGGGTCGGAGACCTGCGTGAGTGCGGCCATATCTTCGTACGAGAGGCCCAGGCGCTCGGCTTGCTCGTCGAGAAACGACCCGGTTCCGGCCGCGCACTGAGAGTTGCCGGCGACATCTTTGAATGCGCCATTCGCGTCGAGTCGCACCAAGGTGACGCTGGCGCCGCCGATGTCGAGGATGTTGCGCACTTGCGGATCGAAGCGTCTCACGGCGAAGATCATCGCGCGCAGGGGGTCGACCGGAGTCACATTCGGATGCGGCGGACACAGACGCGCGCCCGATCCGGTGAGCCCGATGACCGGTGGAGGATCGCCGGGGATCTCGGAGATGGACTCGCGTAGCGCGGCGAGCGGCCGGCCCTCGTGGAATCGGTAGTCCTCGTGGAGGATTCGGCCCTGCGTTGAGACGAGAGCCGTCTTTATCGTCATGGCACCGATATCGATGCCGAGAGCAAGGTGCTCGGACACGGGGTTCTCCTAGCGCCGGTCTCCGGCGTGATTGCGAGCGCGGATTCTAACGGGCATCGATGCTCAACTCAATGGGGGGCCTTCCCCCGTTCACACCGCGCCGCTGAACGACTACACTGCGCGGATTCGACCGGCACCACCAAACAGGAGTCCACTATGAGACGATTCGGAGTGACCTGTTGCGCGGCGCTCGCCATCAGCGCGTGGAGCGGAAGCTCGGTGAAAGCGAGCACGGAAGCCGCGGTAGGCTACACGCTCAACGCCGAGAACAGTCTCTCGGAATCGGTGGAAGCGACCGAGCGCTGGTGGTGGGGACTGGAACAAGGCGTCGAGAGGCGGGGGAAAGTGAGCAATGCCCGCATCGAGCTGGACTGGGCCACGATCGAGCTCCTGGACGGAATCGTCGTCGAACGTCGCCCTGCGGCTGACTCCGAGATCCGACAGGTGCTCTTCGAGGGGCATGGTCGAGTGACACTCGATGCTCCATCGAAGATCGAGCTTCGGCACGCCGGCCATGTGCTCGACGCTCGAGATCTGGCGATCGAGTTCGAACGCGCTCTCTTCGATCAGCTCGAGCCGATAGAGCTCGACTTGATCGAGGCACCGGGTGGTGAAGTGAGCGGGATGGACCGGTGTCGCGCCGTCTTGACGCAAAGGGCCCACCACGGCTCCGCGGCAGCTCTGGCCGCCGCCGCCGCGCACGGCGAGCGCGAATCGCAGTCGGCACTGTTCGAGTTTTCGGAGCGTTACCTGCATATTTCGTACGATCCCCTAAGCACGCTCGAGTATGTAGTGGCGCTGGGAAGCGCGGCGAGAGACAAGAACAACATCGAGAACTACGACTTCTGCGAGATCTCCGGGTTTCACGGTCGGGGAGAGTACGAGGGCGATGGCACTCCGAGACATCCACGGCCGCTCGTGGTCGATGGGCTATCTGCAACCGTCGAAACCGAGGTGCGAGAAGACCGTACGGTGGCCGGACGCGCGACGTTGCGATTGCAGTCTTTCCGGGAAGGGCTGCGTGCCTTTCAACTGAACCTGAGTCCAACTCTGAAAGTGCATTCGGTGACCGAGAGAGGAGGAGCGACCTGGGGAGCACACCAAGCTGCGGTTTTCGAATCATGGCACAAGTACCTGCCCGGGCAAGACGACAGACTCTGGATCTACCCAGCGCGCCACATTGCAGCCGGAGACGAGAGTGGGGGATTGGGACGACGACATGACCTACGACCTGAGCTTCCGCGCGCCGAAGCGGTGGCGTGTTGTCGCGTCTGGTGTCGAAGAGTCGCGTGAGCGCAGCGGCGATGTCGAGATGACACGATGGGTCACTCCGGTCCCTGAAAAGGTCGCCGGCTTCAATATTGGACCGATGAAGGGCGAGACGGTCGAGAGAAATGGGGTGCGGATCTCCGCCTACCATCAGTCGGCGAAGGGCATGAAGGGCGTTGCGGAAGATCTGCAGAACGCCTACCAAGTCTACACACACTATTTCGGTCCGATCGAGCGTAAGAGCTTCAATGCCTCGCACCAGCCGGCCGGTTTCAGCCAGAGCCTTCCCAATCTCATCTATCTCGGTGTCGTTTCCATCGAGCGCAGTCGCTCAAGCCGACAGGCCGATGCGGTGGTGCTGCACGAAATGGCGCATCAGTGGTTCGGGCACGAGATTCGGCCACTGACGCCGGCGGACCGTTGGTTGAGTGAGGGAACGGCCGAGTACGCTTCATGGATCGCGCTGCAGGTTATCGACGGCAACGAGCGCAGACTGCTCGACCAGGCGAAGCGGGCTCGGCAGTTGTTGCTCACGCCCGCCCGACACGGCCACAATATGAGCGAGTGCGGGCCGATCTCTCTCGGCACGCGACTGATTTGGTTCAATGAACACCAAGACGAAGGGCATTACTCGCCCTACGCCGCCATCGTGTACAGGAAAGGGGCCTATGTGCTCCATATGTTGCGCATGATGCTGTACGACTTTTCCAGGCCGGTGCCCGAGGGGGATGAGCGATTTGTGGCCATGATGCGCGCCTTCTTCGACGAACACCGTGGGGGAGCGGTGTCGACTGAGGATTTCGTGGCCACGATATCGCGCCACTTCGGCGAACCGATGCAGTGGTTCTTCGACCAGTGGGTCTACGGCACCGAGATCCCGAAGGTGCGTCTCGACCACGAGATCAACAAGACCGATGAAGGGAAGTTCGCGGTGGAGCTGCGTGTGCGAATGGAAGATGTCTCGCAGGGTTTCAGGCTTCGCGTGCCCTATGTGATGCACTTCGGCAAGGGGCAGCTCTATGCTGGGATCATCGATGCGCGCGCTCCCGAGACCCGCATCACCAAGATCGCACCCGTGAAGCCGAAGAAGGTGCAAATCGACCCGTGGAAGGCGTGCTTGGCCGACGACTGATCAAGAACACACGAGAGAAAGAGACTCCAGAATGACCCGAAGGTTCATCGCTTCTTGCCTCACGCTCGCCATGAGCGCACTCCCTGCGGCCACCGCCGCTCCGATCTCCTTTGGATTGCGCGGAGGGCTGAGCCTCGGCCCTGATCAGCTCGTCATCGGTGCCCAGATGCTGGCCCGCGAATTCACTCCCAAGGTGAGCCTCAAACCGAATGTCGAGGTGGGATTCGGGAGCAATCTCACGCTCGTCGACTTCGGAGGCGCGCTCAGCTACGAGTTCGACGATGTGGATGCGGGTGGTTTCACGCCCTACGCGGGGGGTGAGCTCGGCTTGATCATGTGGCGGTGGAGCGAGCCGATCTTCGGCAGCTCCGCTTCGTCGACGGCGCTGGCGCTGAGCGGCCTGGGGGGATTGAGCAGGTCGATCGACGGCGACAGGGATCTCTTCTTCGAGCTCGAGATGGGAATCTCCAGCCATTCGCCGGATCTCAAGTTCATGGCGGGAGTCGACCTCTAAGGATCCGCGCTAGAATAGGCATGTGCTTCCCCGCGTTCTCAGGAGCTAGAACCCTTGCATGTCTTCTGCATTCCGGTCTTGGTCTCTCTCGCGATGTCGGCCGAGGGAGATCTCGAGCTCGCTCCTTTCGAGCCCCCTACGCTGAGCGTTCGCCCCTCTTCGGTGGTTTCTCGAGAGACCACGGAGCTGCGCTTCGACTTCGAGGCCAATACGCCGCTTCGCGCGGGGGCGGAGCTGCACGCGCAGCTTCCGATCTCGATCCAGGGTGAGAACCTCGACGATATGTGGCAGGCGGCGCAGACCGCCGATTCTCTCGACGGAGGCTTCGTGTGGATCGACACACCGGCGCACGTCTCGGCGCGGGGCGTGACCGACAGTGGCTGGCTGGTTGGGGCAACGATCACCGAAGGAACGCTGGGGCGGGGGGAGACGATCTCAGTGAACTACAGGGGACGCGCTCAGGCGGCCGCCATGCCGTTGCGGTTTCGAGGACGGCTGCGACGGGCGGGAGGAAGGCGCTGGATCACCTTCGACGCGAGCTCCGAGATGCACGTGGTCGGAGCCGCCGCAGCTTTCGCGCAAGTGGCCACGCCGGCCGATGTGGTGCTGGGTGAGCCCTTTGCATTGAGCATTGTGGTCATGGATGCCTTTGGAAACGCCGCGCTGGGCTACCGCGATGCGGTAACGATCGACATCGTCGGTGTCGGAGAACTCACCCATCTCTTCTGTGCGGCGGACTCGGCGCGCGTGCGAATCGAGGGGTTGACCGCGAGCGAGCCCGGATTGGCGCGGCCCGTGGCGATTGCCCAGGGGATCCCCGTGCGCACGGCTCCTTTTTGGGTGCATGAATCCCCGCCTCGAAGACGCCGCTTCTTTGGCGACACACATTTTCACACGGGGCGAGGGGCGGGCTATCAAGGGTGGGTGCGGCCCGGATCGTGGATCTCGGGGGGAGACCACCGCGGCAATTACTCGCGGCAACCCCTGGCATACGCCTACGCCCGCGCCATGGCCGGGCTCGATTGGGCATCCGCGTCGGAGCACGACGTTACCGAGTTCAGTGGGGGCTTCAGCGAGGCGGATTGGGAGGCGAGCCAAGATCTCGCTGACGCGTTGTACGTGCCGGGCGAGTTCACGACCTTCTACGCATGGGAGTGGACGCACTGGGAAGAGGGACATCGCGTCATCTACTACAAAGACCGCGGGGGAGCGGTCTTCCATCGGCCCGACTTCACGACGGTGACGGCTCTCTACGAGGCGCTGGAAACGCAGCCGATTCCGAGCCTGGTCATTCCGCACGTGATGGATGCCGACGCGAGTCAACTGATCTGGACCCTTCCGCATCAGGGCCTGCAGCGCGTCGGCGAGCTCTACTCGCACCACAACGATGACGACGGAGTCGATATCGCCGATCTCTTCGAACTGGGTGTAGACGATTCCTGGTCGTATCGGCATGCCTGGGCGTTGGGGCACCGCATCGGAGTGATCGGTTCGAGTGACGACCATTTCGGCATGCCGGGGCGCGACGGTTTTGCGCCCGATTCCGAGGGCTCGGGCGGTCTGGCCGTGGCACTGGCCATCGAGAACACCCGAGAGGCGATCTGGGAGGCTCTCGACGCGCGACGGGTCTACGCAACGACCGGCGCGCGAATCCTGCTCGACCTACGGGTGAACCGCGAGCCGATGGGCTCGGCGATCATCCTCGGCTCCAAGCCCGCCGAGATTCGCGTCGCCGTGGCGGGAACAGCTCCCCTGGATCGCGTCGAGATCGTGCGCGGGCACGAGGGGCGATACGAGACACTCATTCTGCCCACCCAGGGGCGTCTCGACCTCGAACACCAGGTAGAGGATCACACACGCACCTGCCCAGCCCTCTACTACCTGCGCGCGCTTCAATCCGACGGCGAGATGGCCTGGAGCAGCCCGATTTGGGTGCGATAGGCGGGCGTTCACGAAGACGAAAGGTCGATCCCCGCGAGCTCAATCCGGAATCGCGCCAGCTCGGCTGCGAAAGGTCCGGTGATCTGCGCGAACATCTCCGCCACCTGCTCCGGTAAGTAGTCGTGAACGATCCTGTTGCGCACATCCCGCATGTCGAGCCAAAGAGGTGTCTCCGATATCAGACCGATCTTCTCCATTCGATGCAGTCGATCACGAAGTGTGTCTGAGGCGACCGCTTCATGGAGCATCTCGATGGTTCTGAAGAAGCGTAGGGCGATCTCGACGACACGCACAAAGCGATCGGCCAGCGCGTCGTAGGGCTCCAGCTCGTCTGGAGTGTAGTTGCGGGAGGAGTCATAGGGCTGGACACGCCGCAACGAGGCCTCGACCAGCACGATAGCCGCACCGCATTTCTTCTTGCCGCCGGCCGCCAACAGTGCCAAATCGCGATTCATCGAAAGCGCTCCAGAGTCAGCGTTGCCACGAACGTTGCTTGCTCGGGGCTCAGATTATCGGGGTCGAACACGAGCACATCGAGCTTCTGCTCACAGAGCAAAAAAAACTCGCGACCGATGCGCTGGGCGAGCTGCAAAGGGGGCTCTTTCGAGTAGACCAGTACATCGATATCGCCGCCGCGCGCGGCGGGATCGGTGCGCGACCCGAAGAGATGCACGTCGCTCAGGCCTCGCGTGGCCCTTCGCAACGCCCTGGCTTCCAGCGGATCGAGTCGCATCGTTCGAGGATAGCAGGTTCGGCGAAGCTCTTCGGGAGGGTCAGTCCAGTACTCTGCCGGCCTCTAACTCTTCGGCGACCGCGGCCTGCACGTCGACGACCGTCACTTCGAAATCGAGCTCCTTGCCCGCGTAGGGATGGTTCGCATCGAGACGGGCGGTGTCGTCGTCGAGAGAGAGGACCACGACCGGTTGCGGAGGCCCCTTCGGCGAGCGCATCGCCATCACCATCCCGAGCTCGACATCATCCGACAGGTTCTCGCGGGGCACTTCGATCACCCTCTTCGGATCGCGTGGGCCGAAGCCATCCTCGGGGGCTACCGTGACTCGTGTGCTCTCCCCCGCCGACAGACCGGCAAGCGCACGCTCCAGTCCCGCGACGATCTGGCCTCGGCCATAGAGAAAGCGCATCGGTTGGTGCCCCTCGCTCACTTCGAGAGTCTCGCCGGTGCCCGGATCGCGCAGCACATAGTCGAGGGTCACGACTCGGTCCTCGCGGATGTCCGCCGGCCCCTCGATCGGGACCCTCTCGATCGCCGTGCGTCCGTGATGATGAGGGTCGGACTCGTCACCGGAGCAGCCTGAAGAGCAGCTGTCGGCCGGGCCGAACTCGCGAAGCTCGCCCGCGATGAACGCCTCGATCGCCTTCGCCACGGTCTTCTTCTGCTCGTGGAAATAGACCTTCACCCCAGCCTCTTGGAATCCGGCCAAGGGTCGCCCGCCCATGCCTCCGGCGACCAGAGCCTCGGCGCCTTGCTCGCACAGGAAGTTCACTGGAGCCATGCAGCCTCCCTGAGCGTGGCCCTCATTCGGGACCACCCTGATCTCGCCGGTGTCATCACCATCGACCGGAACGAGTGTGTAGGTCTCTGAATGTCCGAAGTGCTCGGAGATGGTGGCCTCGAGACCGCCTGGGGCGTCGGTGGGAATGGCGACGAGCATCGCTGGGGCCTTGGGTGGGGCGCCGAGGGTGGCGCCAGCATGGAGAGAAACAACCGCCTCAGAGAACCTATCATGCTAGGGGGCACGTGGGAGCCAACCGAAGCGAGAACTACGACGATGCCCGATATCTCCAGGCCCGGCGGCACCTCTCCACGAATCGTGGCGCTCGAATGGGGCCGCATTCGCATCGAGGGAGAACCGGAGGACTTCAAGGACGCGAAGCTCTTTCCCGGCGGTGGTAGAGAGTGGGATTGGAATGAGACAGCGACCCGGCACGATCCCGGCGTTCAGCGCGCCGATGTGGCTGAATTGGTCGAGCAGGGAGCGACGGTGGTGGTGGTGGGGACCGGATATCGGGGACGATTGGGGGTCGAACGCGAGGCGATCGAGTATCTGGAGCGCCGCGGAATCGAGGCGCACCTGATGCACACGGAGGCCGCGGTGAAGCGCTACAATGAGCTTCGACACGATGAGTCGGTGGGTGGGTTGTTTCACACAACTTGCTGACGCGAAACAGATGAACCACCACGTCATTCAGATTGCGGTCAATGGGGACAGCCACACGTTGGCGGTGGCTCCGCATTGGACACTCGTCGAAGTGCTCAGGGAGCATTTGCGCCTGACCGGCACGAAGCAGGGCTGCGGCACGGGCGATTGCGGCGCGTGCACGGTCCTTCTGGACGGTCGATCGATCAACTCCTGCTTGACCCTGGCCGTGGAGGCGGACGGACGAGAGATCACGACCATTGAAGGGATCGCCCCCTCGGGCGATGAGCTCCACCCGATTCAAGACGCCTTCATCGCTCACGGCGCGACCCAATGCGGGTTTTGCACTCCGGGAATGGTCATGTCTTCAGTGCAGCTTCTGGCGTCGAATCCGCGACCCGATGAGCGGCAAATCCGCCACGCTCTGGGCGGCAATCTCTGTCGCTGCACCGGCTACACCAAGATCGTCGAGGCGATTGCCGCGGCGGCCACCCGGGGCGAGGAGGGTGAAGAATGAGGCTGCCTCGCTTCGAGTACCACGCGCCGGAACATATCGAGCAGGTCGTCGATCTGATGGACTCGTTCGGGTCGGCGGCCGCATTGATGGCCGGCGGAACCGATCTACTCCCTGGACTCAAGCTCGGCAAGCGAAGCTGTGAACATATTGTGTCGCTCAGTCGCCTGCGCGAGCTCGAGGAGTTGAGCTTCGACGAAGAGGGCGGACTCAGAATCGGCGCGGGCTCGGTTCTCGCAGACGTCGCCGCATTCGGCCCGGTTCAGGATCGTTACCGGATCCTAGCATGCGCCATCGCCGACCTCGCCACGGTTCAGATACGACACAAGGCAACGATCGCGGGCAATCTCTGCAACGCTTCGCCATGCGCCGACACCGCGCCGCCGCTGATGGCGCTGGGGGCGAGGATCGAGATCCGCGGCAGCGGCGGCTTGCGCGAAGCTCCTCTCGAGGAGCTGATGGTCGGCCCCGGCGCAACAACACTAGAAAGAGGCGAGATCGTCACCGCCATCATGGTGCCAACACCGAAACGCGAGTCACGCTCCGCTTACATCAAGTTCTCACCCCGTTCGAAGGTCGACATAGCGGCCGTGAATATCGCTGTCTCGACCACGATGACCCAGGGGCGCATCGACGATGTAGCGATATTCCTGGGGACTGTCGCACCGACACCGATCCGTGCGCGGCAGGCCGAGAATCTGCTAGCCGGCTCCCAGCTCAGCGAATCGCTGCTGGCG
>CAZFNT010000018.1:0-7905 GCA_964520315.1 uncultured Gemmatimonadota bacterium | reverse complement strand
GAAACTGTCCGAGCCAATCGATGTCACGCGCGCGACGAGTGCCAGCCGATCACCGACCTTAGAGCGACGGAAGAGTACAAGAGGCATCTTGTCGAGGTATTGACGAAGAGGGCACTGATGACAACGACGGGGATCGCGTGATGAGTCGCCAGACACTAATCGGAAAGAGCTTGCCCCGCCCCGACGCAAAGGCCAAGGTGACCGGCGGCGCCCAGTATACCGACGATATACACCTTCCGGGAATGCTCCACGGCGCGTTGCTTCGGAGTCCGGTGGCCCACGCCCGAATCGCGAGTATCGATGTCAGCCGTGCCCGAGCTCTACCCGGCGTGAAATGCGTGATTGCCGGAAGAGACGTGCCGGCCGTTCGCTACGGCAATTGGCGCCTGGTGCCCGAGCTTCAAGACGAGACGGCGCTTGCTATCGACAAGGTACGCTTCATCGGCGACGAAGTGGCGGCCGTGGCCGCAATCGATGCCGACACGGCACAAGAAGCGCTCGGTCTGATCGATGTCGAGTATGAAGAGCTGCCGGCTGTCTTGACCGTCGAGGAGGCTCTGGCCGAAGGGGCGCCACATCTTCACGACGAGCACACCGACAACATCAGCCTGACGCGAAATATCGACTACGGCGATCTCGATCGAGCCTTCGACGAGGCGTTTTACATTCAAGAAGACACATTCACCACACACCCGGTCAACCACGCCTATATGGAGCCCTGCTCCGCCCTGGCCCGCGCAGAGTCGGATGGCCGAATCACCATTTGGACCTCGACGCAGACGCCCTACTACATCCAATGTTTGCTGGCCCGCACGATGGAGCTGCGAGAGAACGACGTACGGGTGATCAAGCCGCAGGTGGGCGGCGGTTTCGGCGGAAAGATGGAGCTGCGGCCTTGGGATTTCTGCGCCGCGTGGATGGCCCGAGAGACTGGGCGACCGGTGAAATTCACACTCGACCGAGCGGAAGAGCTGGCGACCGGGCGCCGTCGTCACGCGGTCAAAATAGGCTCGAGGATCGCCTTCGACAGAGACGGCACGATCACCGGCAAAGAAGTTCTAGCGTGGCTCAACGGCGGAGCATACAACGGCATGGGTCCGACCGCGACATTCCTCATCGGTAACTTCGGCGCGATGCTCTACCGCATTCCGGCGTACCGATACCGGGGGATCTATGTCTACACCAACACTCCTCCGGCCGGCGCGATGCGCGGCTTCGGCGCCCCACAGGCCCTCTACGCGGGTGAGACACAAATGAGCCAGGCGGCGGCGGCACTCGGGCTCGACCCGATCGAGCTGCGCCTGAAGAACTCGATGACAGAGGGGGACGAAATCCCCGGCGTCGCGACCGTCGGCAGCTGCGGCCTGAAGGAGTGCCTCGAAGAAGTGCGGAGGATCAGTGGCTGGAATGAGAAGCGGGCCACGCTGGGGAGAGGCCAGGGGGTCGGTGTCGCCTGCTACAGCTTCATCTCGGGTGGGGTCTTCAACTGGTTCGACACCAAGTACCCCTTCTCGAGCGCTGAAGTACGGGTCTTCGATGACGGAACGGCGCAGCTTTCGACCTTGGCGGCCGACATCGGTCAGGGCTCCGATCTGATCCTGCCGCAGATCTTGGCCGAGGAGCTCGGCCTGAGAATCGACGACATCCGCCTGGTCACGGGCGACACGGCGGCCTGCCCTCAGTCCGATCTCGGCACCTGGGGCAGCCGCGTCACGCTCATGGCGGGCAACGCCGTGCGACAGGCTGCGAAAGAGGTCAAGGAGCGACTCTTCGAAATGGTGTCGCTCAAGTTCGATCTGAACGTCATTCACGAGCTGGAGTGTGGCGACGGCCACATCTACCCAAGAAACAAGCCGAAACGCCGCATCCCCTTCGGTGAAGTCGTCGCGATGGCGCAGCGCGCCAACCGCGGCGAGCCGATCAAGGCGACCGGCTACTACACGCCGCGAGACTGCGGGCTCGTGTCGCCGGCATTCTCCTTTGGCGCGCAGGTCGCCGAGACGCGCGTCGATCTCGACACCGGCAAGGTCGAGGTGGAGCGAATGTACACCGTCCACGACTGTGGCGTCGAGCTGAACCCGATGGCGGTCGAAGGCCAGCTCGAGGGGTCGATCCAGATGAGCCTCGGTTATGCCCTATCGGAGACGCTCGTGATGGAGGCCGGCCGAACGCTCAACACGACCTTCCTAGATTACAAGATACCCGTCGCCGCGGACATGCCGCCGTCGATGTCGAAGACCGTCGAGACCTTCGAGCCGGCGGGCCCCTTCGGAGCCAAAGAGGTCGGCGAGGGCCTGGCCTGCCCAACCGCGCCGGCCGTCGTAGACGCGGTGTACGACGCGACCGGCCACTGCTGCAACGATCTGCCGATCACGCCGGAGAAGATCTTGGGGCACCTCTCGTAGCGGAGTCAGAGGATCATTCGATCGTCGTCTCGAGCACGACCCGCGGCCCCGGAGTGCTGACGATCGATTTGTTCCTCTGCATAGTGACGAAGACTCGAGCCGGGCGCTCGGAGGGCAGCGCGTCCTTCCTCGACAAGAACCCCTTGCCGCCCTTTCGGATCGTCAGTCGGCCAAGCGACTTGATCTTCCCTTCTTTCCCCTGCACCCAGCCGAAGTAGGCCTGACTCCGCGAAAGCGAAGGTAGACGGTCGGCGAAGACCAGTACCGAGCCGTCCTCCTCCCCACACAGGATCTTGCCAGATGTCTCGGAGTGGATTGGGCTGTCCATTGGACAGACCTTCATGGGCGGGCGCACGCTCTGGGCGCGCTCCTCGCCGCCTGGGGCCGGACTAGCCGCAAAGGCGGTCCCGATGCTCAGGATCAAGCAGCCCAGGAAAGCTGCTCCGGTCCTAGCTCTTTCTCTCCGCATTCGTCCTCCGGGGGGGTCAAGAACATTGGACGGGCGTGCGATTTGCAAGACGCGTGCCGCGGCGGTGAGCCGGTCCGATGCTCGAGAGGAGCATCGGCCGACATCGGAATTCGCCAGGGTTTGCGATGAACGCGAAATAGCGAACTCAGCCCAATGATAGCCGACAGCGGCCATTTTGGGAAATCCCCCCCACTTCGATGGGGAGGATCACCCCGCCGGCGGCGCCCGATGGTACCGCTGGCGCGGACTCGAGATCGAGTCAGTCCGCCAGACGGAGTCCGGTCCAGGTTCCGGGGCTCCCCGTGTAGCTGAGCATCTCGCCGCTCATGGTTTGGCCGTCCTCTTCCATCGTGCCCCAATAGTGGGTGCCGCTCGTATACCACCAGTCCACATCACAGCCATCTTGCACCCACGTGCCGCTATAGCCTTCGGAGTCGTCCCAGGTGCCGTCGGAGTAGAACCACTTGGTCACGACGCCGGCCCAGATATAGGTGACGTCCCAGGTTCCCGTGAGATCGGGACAGACCCCGGGGGTGGATACGGTGACGGGGAAGGAGCTGTCGTCGATGAGGATGCCGTCGCGGTAGAGCTCGGCCGTGACTGTGTAGGCTCCTTCCGGCGCATTCACGGGCACGTCCAGCGAGACGGTGGTGCCGACGGAGTTTCCGGCCGTCACCATGACGTCCGGCCCTGAGTAGAGCGTCCGGGTCAGGTTCGCGGGACCCTGGACCACCATCAACGCCTCGTCGAAGTGCAGATCACCCGCACAGCCGTTGTCGGCAGCTGCATCGAAAGTGGCCGTGGCGCCCGGCTCGACCTGAGAGGGGTAGTTGCTGAGCTCGACGGTGAGGTCGCAGGGACCTCCGTTCGAGGCCGCCAGCACCGCTTCGTGCAGGTTGATCCGTCCCCAACCCATGTAGCGGTCCCAACCGGCCGTGTCCTCGCTGGGGATTCCGACCTGGTCGTCCGCGGTCGACTCCAGAATCGACTGCGCTTCGGTGGCACTGAGAGTGGGGTCGGCGGACCAGATGAGAGCCAACGCGCCCGCCGCGTGCGGGCAGGCGGCCGAGGTGCCGTTGAAGCCGGGGGTGTAGCCGCCGCCCGGGTAGGTCGTCAACACGTCGACGCCTGGAGCGGCGATGTCCATCTCGTTGCCGTAGTTGGAACCCCACCAGGACTCGCCGTCGCAAGAGCTCGGGCTCTTTCGCTCATCGCACTGGCTCGTGGCTCCGACGCATACCGTCGTACTGTACTTAGCGGGGTAGTTGACGGCACCGTTGTCGTTGCCACTCGAGAAACAGAGCAGAATGCCGTTGTCACGAGCATTCTGGCAGGCCGCCTCTACGGCGCTGAAGTCACCGCTCGACATGCGCCACGAGCAAGAGATCACGATCTGAGAAAAGTCGCTTCCTCGGGTCACGACATAATTGATGGCATCGGCCCGGTTCTGGTTCGCGCCGCTCGACAGGCTGACCTTGAGCGGCATGAGACGACAGTCCGGAGCGACGCCGGCGATTCCGGCGCTGTTGTTAGTCGCCGCGCCGGCGATACCGTTGGTCGCTGTGCCATGGCTGCCCGAATCGTGGGGGATCTTGTTCGGACCGTTGGAGAAGTCCCAATCCTCGGCGCCGATCGGAACCACTTTCGAAGCGAGATCCGGGTGATCCCAGTCGATGCCGGTATCGATCACGGAGACGATAACGTCGGGATCTCCCATCTCGACATCCCACGCGTTCTCGGCGTTGATGTCGGCGCCGGGAGTGCCGCCCGACTGGCCGGTGTTGTTGAGCGACCATTGCTCGTCGTAGCGGGTGTCGTTCGGTGTGTAGAGCGCGTCTTCGAAGCTGAACGAGGCGAGCTCCGCGAACCACACATCTTCATGCGCGTTGAAGTCGCGAATCGACTGGAAGAGGCTGCGGTCCTCGGGAACGAAAAGTGTGTAGTAACCGGGGGTTCGTTGCTCGCGGGCGACCGAGGCCCCCATGGCGTCGATGACCTCGAGACGGCGCGCTTCGTCCACGCCGGTCTCGAACTGCACGGTGAGCTGATCCGGGGCGAATGTCTTGAGGAAGCCCTCTTGATCTCGCAGCAGCGGCATCGCGCCCGCAACTCCAGGCATCGCGCGGAGCTGGGTCAGCGCCGCATCGGTCTCGGCGTCGAAGTCGAGCAAAAGGTAGGGAGCCGCCCAGGCGGCTTCACGCTCGATCGCCGCCCCGGCGACGGCCAAGCTCGCCCGCGTCGATTCGGCGCTGATCCCGGAGCGCAGGGAGACCTGCATCTTGCCGGGCACTTCGGTCATCGTGAACTGCTTGCCGTTGAATCCGGAAACATATTGGTAGTCCCCTTCCGCGAAGGCCGTAGCGGCGGCAAGGGGGATCAGGGCGAGTGCGAGGGTTCTCATTTGATCTCCGAAGGATTGGGCGGGCGCCTCTCTCGGCGCGACCGCGGTGCCTGGTCGACGGGACGTGACCGAAGCCTAACCTCCATTTCGGCACGCGCAATCGATCGCTGGTGAAGTCGAGGTGGGGGCCTGACCGAGCGAGATGGCGCCATCGCCTTCAACGCGGCTGCAGGAATCCCGCTTCCGCCTCGAGGAAGTGCGCGAGCGGGGCAACCCAAACATCGTCTCGCAGTGGATACGCCTCGGTGACCGGCGCAATCACCCAGGATCGCGTGGGGTGGATGTCTTCAATGGACGACCAAAACCCACGCCGCGGCTTGGGAGAGCTGGACATCTTGCACTCCACGGCGACTCGCGTCTCACCTCTGTCGAGAACGAGATCCATCTCCGCGCCCTTGGCCGTGCGATAGAAGCCGGCCTCGACCATGGGGGAGGCGGAGGCGAGGATGTTGTCAATGACGAATCCCTCCCAGGAAGCCCCGATCCAGGGGCGCCCCAGCAGCTCGTTCATGCTCGGCACCATGGTGAGCGCGTGGAGGGTGCCGCTGTCGCGCAGATAGAGCTTCGGTGACTTGACCAGACGCTTCTTGATGTTGGTGGCGAGCGGCCGCAGAAGCCGCAGCATGAACGCCCCCTCGAGCAACTCCAAATAAGAACCGATGGTTTTGGCGTCCAGATCCAGGGCGCCGGCCAGTTTGGCACGGTTCACTGTCTGTCCGTGGCTGTGCGCGCACATGGTCCACAGCCGGCGCATGCGGCTGGGCGGGATCCGAGGTTGCAGCGCAACGATGTCTCGTTCCAGGAAGGAGCGAATGAAGTCGTCGCGCCACTCGAGGCTCGCCAGATCATCGTCCGCCAAGTAGCTGCGCGGAAAACCGCCACGCAACCAGAGCTTGAGAAGCTCGCTTCCGGGAAGCTCGCTCGAGAGAAAAGGCGTGAGCTCGAGAAAGCGGATCCGCCCCGCCAGTGTCTCCGAAGTCTGCTCCAGCAAGTCACGTGATGCGGATCCGAGGATCAGAAACTGCCCCGGGCGTCGGCGCGCGTCGATCGCATAGCGCAGAGTCGGGAAGAGCTCGGGCGCACGCTGTACCTCGTCGACGCAAACCAGCTTGTCGCGGTTGAAGCTGAAGAAGGTCTCCGGATCATCCAGCTTCGCCAGGTCGGACGGACGTTCCAGGTCCAGCAAGACGACATCATCGCGATCACGCACCAGCTCCTGCGCCAGAGTCGACTTGCCGCATTGGCGGGGGCCGAGGATGGCGACGGCAGGCATCTCCGACAGAGCACGGCTGACCCGCGAGGCGAGCACTCTCGGCAGAAATGAAGGGCGCATATCGGGGAATATAGTCCTGATATGCGCGGATGACAACGCCCGCGACCCCCATTTGCTCCCTTGTCCGCCCGAGCGGCGTCGCGCTCCGGCGCACGCGTTCAGAAGCACCGGCGGTCCCGCCCAGGGGCGATGCGCAGCGACTGGAGTCGGCGTCGCTTCGGCGATCGAGAGAGAAGATCTCGCGTATCTCCTCAAATCCCTCCACGATCGTCGTTTGTGCGCCGAAGGTCGGTCGGGGCCGCCGCGATGCTTGTGAGTAGCGGCCACCTCGCCGTACAATGGGGGTTTCCCTTCGTTAGCATGATCCACCCCGAACATCCGAGAATCCCGTGACGCGCGCACTTTTTCTACCGCTTTCCGTTTCCGGTGTTGCTCCCGGTGCCCAGGCTGGTCCGGACACGGCCATGCTGGCTCGCTGGCTGCCCGAGCTCGTTTCCCGACTCTGCTCCGGGCCTTCGTTCGCAACGGCTTACGCCCGGCTGGCGGGTCAGACCAAAGAGGGGGCGCCGGTGCTGGTGGCGTTCACCAAGCCGATGCCGGATGATCAGGCGCGGGCGCTCGGCAAGCAGCATGCCGCTCAGAAGGTCGTGATCGGCACGCTGGAGGATAATGAGAAGGTCGTCGTGCGCATGCAAGTTCTCGACGTGGCGTCGGGTTCGAGCCGCCTTCTGGAAGACATCACGACCGCCCGGGAGAACCTGGAGACGCTGCCCGGGGCGATCACCGAGACGCTGCTCGGCGCGCTCGAAGTCGGCGATACGCCGCCCGCGCAGGAGGGGCTGCGATTCCCCAATGCCGGCGCTATGAGGGCGTTTTTCCAGGTTCGTGATGTGGTCGCTCGGCTGGAGATCGGGGCGCGGCCGGCCGCCGACAAGCTCGAGGAGACGCTGGAGCCCTTCTTCGATCTGGCCGCCAACATGCCCGGGTCGGATCATGCTCACGAGGGGTTGGTCGCCACGCTCGGCCGTTTCTTCGACCCGCGCAATCCGAACTTGGTCGAGCCGGCGAAGCCGATTCTCGCCAGGGCGCTCGAGGAGTTCCCCGGCTCGGCCAGGCTCTGGCATATTCGGGCGTCGATGCACGCGACCTTCTCTCAGCCGCCGGCCTCGGACGAGGCGGAAGATGCTCTGAGGAAGGCGATAGAGCTCGATGCCGACTACCTGCCCGCCCGCTTCGCGCTCGCCGATCTCTACCGCTTCCTCGGGCGGCAGGAAGAGGAGGACGCGCTCTATGCCGAGCTCGCCGACCACCAGACGCACGGGGCGGCGGTTCGCGAGCGACACGGCAACGCTCTCGC
>CAZFNT010000017.1:0-18450 GCA_964520315.1 uncultured Gemmatimonadota bacterium | reverse complement strand
GACGCTCCGGTCAGCTCGGGGAAGAACCGGTGGGCCGCTACCCCGACGACTCCACCGGTCATCGAGCCGAGGAAGAGCGAAGGGGCGAATATTCCCCCCGATCCCCCCGATCCGATCGTGATGCCGGTCGCCAGGATCTTGACGAAGATCAAGATGAGCAGGAGCTGAAGGGCCATCTCGCCCCGCAGGGCCTGGTCGATCGCCTCGTAGCCGACACCGAGCACCTGGGGGAAGAGCAGTGCCATCGCTCCGATCGCGAAGCCGCCCGCGGGCGTCAAGAGCCAACTGCGACGGATCGGGATCGCGTCGAAGGCGTCTTCGAGGCCGTATAGGACTTTGACGAAAGCGTGGCCGACGATCCCTGCCGCAACTCCCAGCGTTCCGTAGAAGAGGAGCTCCCAGGCGCTCACCATCTCGTACTGAGGAACAATGAACGCGGGGAAATCCCCCAAGAAATGCCGCGAGATCACGGTGGCGACGACCGACGAGATGACGATCGGGCTGAACTGAGCGACCCCGAAGTCGCCGAGAATGACCTCGACCGCGAAAAGGGCGCCGGCGACAGGCGCATTGAAGGTCGCGGCGATTCCGGCGGCGGCTCCGCATCCGACCAGGGTCTTGAGCCGCGCGCCGCGGAACTTGAACCACTGCCCGAGAGTCGACCCTAGTGCCGACCCGATCTGCACGATCGGTCCCTCGCGTCCGACCGAGCCGCCGGTGCCGATCGAAATCGCCGAAGCCAGGCTCTTTACGACTACGAGGCGGGGACGGATCACGCCCGAGCGCATCGCAACCGCCTCCATGACCTCGGGGACGCCGTGGCCCTTTGCCTCTCTCGCGCCGTAGTAGACGAGAAGCCCCACCAGCAGTCCGCCGATCGTGGGCAGGGCGAGAATCCACCACCAGGGTCGCTCGGCGACCAGTGCGAGGCTGTAGGTGCCTGAGCCCCAGCTCGCGCGTTGCACCCACTCGATGAGCGCCCGAAACCCGACCGCGCCCAGTCCCCCGAGAGAGCCGATGGCGAGCGCCAGGAGCATCATCGAAGTTTGCTCCGCGGAGCCGGCCCACCGAACTACCACCGACCACCAGGTGGAGGGCGATAGGATAGAGGGGAGTGTTGCCGGGACGCTGTCTTGAGTGCTCATAGTGCTCTGGATATCGATCCAGAACCCTCACGCTATCACACGGGGACGTAGGAGCGATGTTGGCCTTGACAACGCGTTGGCGCAACCTCACGCTCTCATCCCAAGAAACTCGACCTCTTCGACGACCATGACAACCAGAGCCATTGCTCTTCTGATCGCTCTTCGATTATCCGCCGCGGACTCCGCGCCGCTGGCACCAATTACGGATACCGCTCCCATGCCTCCCCAAGCAAAGAAGATCCCCCACGAGCTAACGCTTCACGGGCATACCAGAGTCGATCCTTACCATTGGCTCCGAGACCGCGAGAACCCGGAAGTGACCGCCTATCTGGAAGCGGAGAACCGCTACACCGAGGAGGCCATGGAGCCGGTCAGGGAGCTAAAGGGAAATCTCTTCGATGAGATCGTCGCGCGAATCAAGAAGACCGATCGATCCGTGCCCCACCGATTTCGCGGCTACTTCTATTACACGCGCACCGAAGGAAAGCAAGAATACAGAATCCACTGCAGAAAGCCGGGGTCTCTCGACGCCGAGGAGCGGATTCTGCTCGATGTCAATCAGGTCGCCCAGGGGCTCGACTACTGTGATGTGGCCGGCCTGCAAGTGAGCCCGGACGATCGCCTGCTCGCTTTTGGGGTAGATTCGGTCGGCCGGCGCCAACATACGATTCAGATCAAGGATCTGAAGACAGGGGAGATCCTGGCGGACCGAATCCCGAACACTGTGGGCCTGGTCGCGTGGGCAAGCGACAGCAAGACCTTTTTCTACACCGAGAACGATACGGAAACGCTTCGCCCCTATCGTGTGATGAAGCACGTGTTAGGCACCGATCCCGCAGCCGACCTCGAAGTGTTCCGAGAAGACGACACCACTTTTGTCTGCTGGGCGTACAAGTCGAAATCTCTCGACTACATAATGATCGCGAGCGAGAGTACGCTGACGAGTGAGGCCCGGTTTCTGAAGGCCGATGATCCCGGTGGTAGCTTCGAGATCATCCAACCGAGGCGGCGCGAGCTGGAGTACCACGCATCTCATTTCGAAGACCACTTCTATATTCGAACGAATCTCGATGCGAAGAACTTCAGACTCATGCGGGCGCCGGTCGATAATCCGGGAGTCGATCATTGGGAAGAGATCTTGCCCCATCGGTCCGATGTACTGTTCGAGGGGGCCGAAGTGTTTCGACACTACCTCGTCGTCAGCGAGCGCAAGAATGGACTCACCCACCTTCGAGTGCGAAATCACGATGGGACCGAAGAGCACGACATCGTCTTTCCAGAGCCGAGCTATACGGTCTACCCGACGGTCAATCGCGAGTTCGATACCGAGCTGCTTCGTTTCGCATACACCTCGATGGTCACGCCATGGTCGACATTCGATTACAACATGAAGACCAGAGAGAGAGAGCTGAAGAAGCAAGAAGAAGTCATGGGCGGCTACGAACCGGCGGACTACGAGTCGGCCCGAATCGTGGCAAGAGCACTGGACGGCACCGAGATCCCGATCTCGTTGGTGCATGCAAAGGGTGTGAAGCCGGATGGCAGCCCGCCCCTCGTTCTGCACGGTTACGGATCCTACGGTCACAGCACCGATCCCGAGTTCGGTTCGGCGCGCCTGAGTCTGCTCGACCGCGGCTTCGTCTGTGCTCTGGCGCATATCCGCGGAGGGGAGGAGATGGGCAGGCAGTGGTACGAAGATGGCAAGCTGCTCCGGAAAAAGAACACCTTTACCGACTTCATCGCCTGCGCGGAGAAGCTGGTCGAGGAGGGGTATGCGGGCGAGACAAAAGTGTACGCGACAGGAGGCAGCGCCGGCGGACTCCTGATGGGCGCGGTGGTCAACATGCGTCCAGATCTCTTTGCGGGTATCTGCGCCCACGTTCCCTTCGTAGATGTCGTCACGACAATGCTGGACGAATCGATCCCTCTGACCACGGGGGAGTACGACGAATGGGGCAATCCGAACGACAGGACCTACTACGACTACATCCTCTCTTACTCACCCTACGACAACGTCGAGCGGAAGAGCTACCCGGCCATGCTGGTCACGACCGGTTTACACGATTCACAAGTGCAGTATTGGGAGCCGGCGAAGTGGGTGGCGAAGCTAAGGGATCTGAAGACGGACGATCATCCAGTGCTTCTCCACACTCAGATGGAAGCCGGGCACAGCGGCGCGTCGGGTCGATTCGAGATGTACAAAGACGTGGCGTTGGAGTACGCGTTCTTGTTGCAGATGGAGGGGATCTTCGAGTGATCGACGCCTCAGCTTCGAATCGGCCAATCGAAAATGGGCATTGGCCGAAGGGGGGGGAGGGGGCTTATAGTGCCTGAATCGGTCCTATGATGATCGAAGGGGGTCGCAAAACCTGATCGCCGGGGGGCGACCCGTAAAGCGAGCCTGCGAGGGCGCATGAGCGACGAACGCCACGACAAGGCTGTTGTGCTTGTGGTCGATGACGAAGAGATCATCCGCCTCTTCGCCAACCGAGCTCTGAGTATGGCAGGCTATCGGGTGTTGGAGGCCGAGGACGGGATCGCCGCCCAGGCAATCCTCGCGGAGCAGGCGGTGGATGTGGTCCTCACCGATCTGCGCATGCCGCGCATGGGCGGTCTGGAGCTGATGCGTTGGGCACGCAGGGAGTGCCCCGATCCGGTCTGGGTCATCCTCTCCGGGCTAGAGCATTTCGACGTGGCGGTCGACGCTGTCGAGCTCGGCGCGTTTCAGTTTCTGACCAAGCCTCTGTCAGCGGACGCGTTGCGTGTGACGATTCGCAACGCTGTCGATCTGAGGCATCTGGTGGTGGAGCGGGAGCGGCTCAACGGAGAGTTCGAGGTGAGCAACGCCCAGCTCCGCCAGAAGGTCGAGCAACTCGAGCGCCTGTGCGGCATGCTTTATCGGCAAGCCGAGACTATCCAGACCGATCTGCTTCGCGCCGAGGGGATTCAACGCGCGCTCCTGCCCCGCCGGGCGCCGCCGATGGAGGGGTTCCAGGTTCACGCGGTCTACCAGCCGAGCCAGCTCGTGGGCGGTGATCACTACGATCTGATCCCGGTCGCTCCGCAACGTGTGGCGCTCTACGTGGCGGACGCGGCCGGCCACGGCCTGAGTGCGGCGCTGCTCTCGGTGCTCTTCAATCAGCGCATCAGGCCGCTCGACGAGGCTTCGGGCGAGCCTGCGTCGCCCACCCAGGTGCTCCGCCAAGTGAATCGCGCGCTACTCGATGAGTGTGCTTCGCAAGGTCTTTTCGTGACGGCGGTATACGGCCTTCTCGATACCGGCACGGGAGAGCTGCGCTTGGCTTCTGCGGGTCATCCACCCGTCGTTGTGCGCCGGCGGAACGGCGAGCGCGACCTGCTGGAACATACGGGACCCGCCCTCGGCATCGAAAAGGATGCGCGTTTCGAGGAGCGTTGTGTTCACCTCGACGCCGGGGATCGCGTGCTCATGTACACCGATGGCCTCTGCGACGTCGGGTCCGCGGTGGACCCGCTCGGCGTCGATCGAATCGCCGAAGAGATCGATCGGGGCGAGACCGATGCGAAAGGCGCGCTCACCGGCTTGCTTCGCGCCGTCGCGCAGACACGCGGCCACGAGGCCAACGAAGACGACATCAGCGTATTGCTGCTCGAGGCGACCGCCGGCGATTCGACGATCGACAACGGCGAGCGGAGAAAGACACACGGTCGCGCACCAGAGCGCGCCGGCGATGTGTTGGTCGGCGCGGTCGGCGGTGCTCTATGCCTCAGCATCCGTGGCCGAGGAACGTGGACTCAGTGCGAGCCTCTGCACGAGGTCGCACTGGCGACGCTCGACGCGGGCCGGGACCTGGTGATCGACTTCGCCGAATGCCAATATCTCGACAGCACTTACCTCGGCACCATCCATGAGCTAGTCACGCGCGCCGACGAGTGTGGGGTGCCCCTTCACATGCAAGGTGTGTCGCCGAAGGTGGTCGATCTCTTCGACGAGCTGAGCATGTGGCGGGTAAGAGCGCACATCGGTCCCGATGTGTTGCCCGTGCCTTCGAAGCTGACTCCACTCAGCGAGACGGTCGAAGATCGCGACCGAACCCGCAAGCGAATTCTGCAGGCCCACGAAGTGTTGGCGTCGCTCGACGAGCGAAACCGCGAGCAGTTCGCCGACGTCATCGAGATGTTGAAGACGCGTGCCAACGGAAAGGGCTGAGGGCTCGCGCAAGAATCGATGGGCATCTTGGCATCCCGCCCGCACGATCCAGGTCGACCACAATGGCGAAGCTCTACTTCTACTACTCCGCGATGAACGCCGGCAAGAGCACGACACTGCTCCAATCGGCCCACAACTACCGCGAGCGCGGAACGCGAACCCTGCTCTTCGCTCCGCGTCTCGATCAGCGCTACGGCGAGGGGAAGATCACTTCGCGCATCGGCTTGCAGGCCGAAGCTGTCGTCCTTGATGCCGAGGACGACCTCTTCGTCGCGGTGCGCGACGAGCATCGCCGGGATGGGATCCACTGCGTGCTCGTGGATGAAGCACAGTTCCTGACGAAGACCCAAGTGCTCCAACTGACGCTCGTTTGCGATCGTCTGGGTGTCCCCGTGCTGACCTACGGGTTGCGTACAGATTTCCTGGGTGAGCCCTTCGAAGGGAGCCGCTACTCGCTGGCATGGGCCGAAGAGTTGATCGAGATCAAGACGGTCTGCTCATCGGGCAAGAAGGCGACGATGAATGCGCGGCTCGATGCCGACGGGAATCGGATCTTCGAAGGAGCACAGGTCGATATCGGGCTCCACTACGTCGCCATGTCGCGGCAAGCCTCTCGCCTCGATCTCGCGTCTCCGATCGGCTACACGCTTCCGGAAGAGACAGCGGGAGAGTGACCAACCAGGCGCGCAAGCGACCGAGGGCTGCTCTGGCCGTTCTCTTCAGCGTGGTCGTCGTCGATCTGATTGGCTTCGGGATCGTGGTGCCGATCTTGCCCTTCTACGCGCGCATGTACGACGCGAGCGCGACGGAGTTGGGGCTCTTGGTGGCGAGCCATGCGGCCATGCAGGCGGTATTCGCGCCGATTTGGGGCAGGCTCTCTGACCGATTCGGGCGACGCGCCGTGATGCTGACGACGATCGCCGGCACCAGCGCAGCCCTCTTTGCCCTCGGCTTCGCCGGCTCGCTGGCCGGAATCTATGCCGCGCGCGTGTTCGCGGGAGTTTTCGGCGCCAACGTCAGTGTCGCCAGCGCCTATGTAACCGACGTCACCGCTACCGAAGAGCGAACACGCTGGATGGGAATGATCGGCGCATCGTTCGGAGTGGGGTTTCTGCTCGGTCCCGCCATAGGAGGGTTGCTGGCTCCCTACGGTTATCATGTTCCGATGTTGGCGGCCGGCACCTTGGCTGCGGTCAACTGGATTGTCGCCTTTTTTCGGCTGAGCGAGCCCAGCACACATGTCAGTGTGCCCGATGCTCGCTCCGGCGCGAGCTCCCTCTTCTCGGATGCGCGACTTCGGCGACTGTACGTAGTCAGCTTCTTCTTCGCCTTCGGTGTGACTCAGCTAGAGACGGTGTTTGCCTTCTTCATGATGGACCGTTTTGAGTACGATGCTCGCGATGTCGCTTTCGTGTTGGTCTTGATGGCTCTGATCATGGCGACGATACAGGGGGGCGCGATTCGATCGCTAGCGAAACGATTCGGAGAACGCCTTCTTCTCATGATCGGCACCGCACTGCTCGCCGTGTCATTTGCGTTCATCCCATTGCCGGGAACTATTGCGCTGCTCCTCATCCCCCTAATAGCATCTTCAGTAGGTCGCGCTATCAGTCAGCCCTCATTAATGAGCATGGTCTCGGCGGCGGCGACGCGATCCGGGCGCGGAATTGTGATGGGTACATTTCAATCGAGCGCCGCCCTAGCGCGTGTGTTCGGGCCTTTCGCGGCGGGCCTGCTCTACGACCGGTTGCGGAGCGGCCCCTTTCTTCTGGGGGGCGTGTTGCTGGCAACCGCATGTGCCTTGAGCGCCGGCATTCCGGACTCCTCCGATACCAGCCCTCGACCGCGCACGCGCACCAAGACAAGAACCCTCGCGCTGGCCATCCTGCTCCCCCTGGCCGCCCTAGCGACCCGGCCCGCAACCGCCCTCGCCCCCCCCGCGAGCACCCTCACGATCCGCGCCCTCGAAGACAGCATTGCCGCGCAGCGCCCGCTACAAATCGCGCGCCCTTTCATCCGCGGCGAGATCGGCGGCACACCGCTGGCCCTGGTCGCTGGCGCTGCGATCCCCACTCAGGCCGACGTCAAGAGTCGCTGGAGCGACGGCAGTGTGCGCCACGCCATATTGAGCTTCGTGCTTCCAACAATCGAAAGAGGCGATGTGATGGAGATGAAGTTCGTCTCCGCTCGATCAGCCCAGGCGAAGGCGCAGCCCGCCACCTTCCCGCTCTCCGAATTTCCCGATTTCGACGCGACTATCGAGCTGAGCGTCGGTTCCCGCACCCTTCGCGCCTCGGCACGCGCGATGATCGACGCGGGCGCCTTCACCTACTGGACGCATGGCCCGATCGCCACAACTCTGATCGTCGCCGACCATTCGGAGAAACGCTTCTTCGACATGGGCTTCGACCGCCACCGCTCCTTCCGCCCGATCTTCCACATCACTTTCTGGCATCGCTCGAAGAAGATCCACGTGAGGTTCGTGGGTGAAGTCGCCAACACCGAAGCCCTGCAAGACGTCGACTATTCGCTCGCTCTCAGACTCGGGCGCGAAGGCCGAAATCTCGTCTATCAAGGCGAGAATCTGCGCCACACTGCCGGAACCCGCTGGACGATGACTGCCTGGTTCGGCGGGCCGCCCCCGCGAATCGCCATCGATCACAACCTCGCCTATTTGGTTCACACGCACTTGTTGCCCACCTACGACCCCGCGATCAGGGTCGACGAATCGGCGATCGAGCGCACCTATCGCAAATGGCGCTCCGCCGATCGAGCGATCTTCGGCTCAGGCAACTGGACCAAGACGATGTTCACCGCGGGCGGCCGCCCCGAGATCGGTCCTTACCCGACCTGGAGCGTGCTCTGGCTCTACACGGGCGATCCACGGATGCAAGAGACGGCGTTCGGCAACGCCGATCTCTCCGCAACTTGGCCGGTCCATTTCAGAGAAGGGGATGCGTCGAAGCGCTTCGGCCGCGAGGGCACGGTTTCGGGGCTCGGGCTGCCGGTGTCGATCAGCGACCGCCCCACGCTCTGGCTCCCGCGCCTCGACTGGGAGCCGACACGTCCCGAGGACCGCATCGTGCCGGTCGGCCCCGCGACCCACGGCGGCTGGAGGCCCGACAAGGCGCATCAACCGGATGCGGTGTCGCTGCAATACCTGCTCACGGGCGACTACTGGTACCTCGAAGAGCTCCAGTTCTGGGCCGCATGGGGCGCCGCGAACGGAAACGGGAGCGCCGCAAGACGCTTTTGGGGCCGCGGCCCCACCGGCGCCGAGGGGGGATTCGGCGATACACAGGTTCGAGGGCAAGCCTGGGTCTTTCGGAATCGGGTGCGCGCCGCGGCCCTCTCCCCCGACGGGAGTCCCGAGCGCGCCTACTTCTCCACCTTGGCCGAAGACGCGATCGCCATATGGGAGGGCGAACGCGGAATCAGCGCCACCCGGTATCGAGGCACATCCAACTGGAAGTGGGGCTCGCGGATCGGTAACCAGCGCTGGGACCACGGCCAGCGAGGGCGGAGTGTGGCACCCCCGCTGCACCAGTGGGCGCTGGGCACCACCCGCAAGGCCGATTCCTGGAGCTGCTGCATCAGCGCCGAGCGGGTTCTCTACGCACACGAGCCCTGGCAGCCGCACATGCTCCTCTTCGCACTGGGGCACGCGCGCGACCTGGGCTTTGCGACCGACGCCCTCATAGCCTGGCTCGGGAGCAACCTGATCGACCAGCTCACCGATCCCGACTACGACCCCCATCTGGTCGCCGCCTATCGCAACCCGGTCGTGCGCGAGCAGGACCACGAGTACTTCGGGCAGAGTGTCGAGCGCCCCTGGGGTGATGTGCGATCCGCATACGAACCCCACTTCGATTCCAGAGCATTCTTTGAACAGAACGTGCGCGACACAGAGCACGGCTACGCGCTGATGGCGATGTGCGCCGCGGCCCAGGTGGTGGGGCTGCCGCGAGGTGGCGAGGCGTGGCGATTCGTGGAAAGAGAGATCCGTTCGCGCGCGCCGTTCCCCCGTAACCCCAAGTGGGCCATAGTCCCTAGGGATTCGCTCCGATCTTTGCCGCCGGCCGCCCCCCCGGATGGCCCTTCGCCGATAGACGGCGAGAACGCGGAGCAGCGGGTCTCGAACTAGACCGAGGCTTTCTGTTGCCCTGGTCGACATTCGGGCAGATAGAGGGCAATCGCTTGCTCAAGGATTGAGGGATCGGAGCCGAAAAATAGGGCAGGAGGCGCAACTCCGTCATTGGCCGAGTGGGAGCGGCCCAGGCGGCAATTCGTGCAGCCCAGCGATGGGTTGGTCCGCAGCTCTTGTCCCTGAGGGATTCCCGATGGCCAACAGATCCACCCACTCCCTTTACTCGTGTCCGGCGACTCTGGCAGCGATCCTGATACTCGCCGCCTCGCCCCCGACGATCGCGGACACGGTTCCCAACCAGATCACCATTGCCGAGCAGGCGGGGGTTTCGAGCACCCTCTACCCCGTGCAGATCGGCCGGCCCTTCGTCGAAGGAGAGATCCCCCACTACCCTCAGGCGGTCGTCGATGGATCAGAGGTCGAGACCCAAGCCGACGTGAAATCCCGGTGGGACGACGGCAGCGTCAAGCACGCCGTGTTGAGCTTCCTCGTTCCGGATCTGCCGGCGTTCGCGACAGTCGATGTCGAGTTCCGGAATCAACTGAGCGGGAACAACTCATCGGGGCTGACCAAGTCAGAAATGTTGTCTCCTATTTTCGATTTCGATGCGGTGATCGAGTTGACCGGCGCCGGTGAGCTGAGTGCGAGCGCGCGAGAGATGCTCGAGGCCGATGCCTACACATTATGGGCCGACGGCTCCGTCGCCTCGACCGCGATCATCGCCGACCACTCCCTGCAGCGTGCTTTCGACATCGGGTTCGATTCGTACCGATCGTTCAGGCCGATCTTCCACGCGACCTTTTGGCCCGATATCGACAAAGTGCGGGTTCGATACATCGGTGAGATTAGCAACAGCGAGGCTCTGCAAGATCAAGGTTACGCGCTGGAGCTCCTGCTCGGCGACCAGTCCCCGGAAACTGTCTATACTCATTCGACCTTCACACACACCGCGATGTCGCGCTGGACTCAGGAGTTCTGGATCGGCGGCGAGCCGACCCGAATCAGCATCGATCACAATTTGCGCTACTTGCGCGAAACCAAGCTGATTCCCTACTACGACGTGGATCGGCCGATCTCAGAGAGCGCGATGCAAGGCGCGTACGATTCATGGATCAGTAAGGACCGCGATCTACGCGATGGGGGCAACTGGACCAAGGCGATGCACACTGCCGGCGGGCGCCCCGACATCGGCCCTTACCCCACCTGGACCGTGAGATGGCTCTTCACCGGGGATCACCGCATGCAAGAGAAGGCGCTAGGCAACGCCGATCTCGCCGCCGCCTGGCCGATGCATATGCGTGAGGGTCTCGATAGCAAGGATTTCGATATCGAAGGCACGATCCCCGGCCTCGGCAAACCTATATCGATCAGCGATCGGCCCACTTTCTGGATCACGCGACTCGACTGGAACAACACTGACGAGCAGGATCGGGTCGTGCCCGTCGGTCCCAAGAGCGACGGCGGCTGGAAGCCCGACAAAGCCCATCAGCCTGATCCTTTCTCGCTCCAGTATATGCTCACGGGCGACTATTGGTATCTGGAAGAGCTCCAGTTCTGGGCGGCCTGGAGTGCGGCCGACGGCGACGGCCCCGCTACCGCCAAGTTCTGGGGGCGCGGGCCCACCGGTGCCGAAGGCGGTTACGGCGCCACGCAGATCCGCGGCCAGGCCTGGACCTTCCGATCCCGCGCTCGCGCCGCGGCTCTCTCGCCCGACGGCACCCCGGAACGCGACTACTTCACGCGCCTCACCGAAGACGCGATCGCGGTCTGGGAGGGTGAGCGCGAGATCTACGGCACGCAGTTCGAGGGCGATCCGAACTGGACATGGGGCCGCGACACCGGCGGCCAGCGCTGGGACAGCGGCTACTCAGGCCACCGCGGTCCCCCGCTCTTGCACCATTGGGATCTCGGCACCACCGGCAAGGCGAACGGCTGGACCTGTTGCATGAGCGCCGACCGCGTGCAGTTCGCCCATGAGCCGTGGCAGTTCAGCATGATCCTCTCCTCGCTCGGGCACGCGAAAGAGCTGGGCTTCCCCGCGGATGCTCTCGTCTCATGGCTCGCCGAGAATCTGATCGGGCAGCTCACCGACCCCGACTACGACCCCTTCCTCATCGGCGCCTACCGCATCCCGATCGTCCGCGAATCGGACACGGAGTACTTCGGAATCGACCGCGCAAGCCCGTGGGCGGACGCGTTCTCGGGCTACGAGCCCTGGTTCGACACGATCTCGGAGTTCGAGCAGGATCTTCGCTACGTCGATCACAGCTACGCGCTGATGGCCGGCTGCGCGGCCTCGATGATCACCGATGAACCCGGTGGAGACGAGGCTTGGCAGTTCATAGCCGACGAGGTTCACACCGCCGATGGCCTCGACGACAATCCGAAATGGGTGCTTCTTCCCAGGCCCGCCGACGACGGCGCCGATCTGCTGCGCGTCACCTTCGTCGATCCTCCCGCCGACGTTCCGAGAGGGACTACGGTTCCCCTCCCGGTGCTCGGCACCAACGACTCCGACGAAGATATGGCCTTCGACGAGGCGATCATCGAAGAGACCGGGCCCGAGTATCGGATCAGGCACGTCTACCGAGGGCCTCCGATAACGATCCCGGCGCATTCTTCGATGGCCTTCACGGCATACAGCGTCGTTCCGGAGACGGCGGCACTGGGATCGTATCTGGCCGTGCTCTCGGTCTTCCGGGAGGCGAGCCAGATCACGACCGATTCTTTCATCACGGAGGTTGTCGAGCCTTAGGGTCGGCGAAGAAATAACTAGGGGCCCTTAGACCAAGAGGCGCATGGCGAAGCGCGCATTGGGTGGCGGATCCTGGTTAGAGGGACCGCGCACGGGCAGGCGGGCAGCCGTCATTCCAGGCCAGGCGTGCGCGGTGGCTCCGCACAGGGCGAAGCGCCCGCCCTGTGTGGACACCTCAGCAGCGGGGAAGCTCAGCCCGCCACACCCAGTATTTCGGTGCCGAGCATCGGCATCGTGCCAACCGGATCGACCCGCGTGGGGCGCGCCGGAGACCAGCATTTCGCATGCACAGAGGGCGGTGCGTTCGGGAATGCGGAGCGACGGGGCATGCCTCGCATCGAAAATGCGGAGATCGGCAAATCAATACTCCGTCTCCCCCCTCACCATGTCGAAACATCAGATGGGGGCGCGCACACTTGATGGCGCGGCGCCCAGCCTAATACCATCGCGCGTTGATTCGCCTCGGAGGAGATTCGATCCGATGTTCGTCCAGTCCATCGCCCGCGCGACCCGCCCTCTCGCATCCCGCCGACTTCGAGGCGTGCCGGTGATCGGGGCCTTCTTGCTCTTGGGCTCGATCGCCGCGGCCGGGTGCGCCGGAGGGCCGGCAGGTGGCCACCCCGCCGCTTCGCAGGCTCCATGGGCCGTGGCTCGCTACACCTTCCCCTATACATTGATGCCCGGCGACACGGTTGGGGTGTCGGTCTGGAATCATCCGGAGTTCTCGGGGGAGTCCGCCGTCGCTCCCGACGGGGGGATCGAGATCCGGAACCTCACGTCACGGCCCGACACGCTTCGCGCGCAAGACCTCACGACTGGGCGGCTCACGACCGAGATCGCCGAGCTGCTCGGGCGCTACGTCGAAGATCCGATCGTGAAGGTGCGAATGGTGCACTACGGCAGCAGGCGAATCTACGTATTCGGTCATGTCGCCAACCCTGGGGTTCAAGTGCTCGACGAGTTCGGGCTGACTTTACGCGATGCGATTGTCCGCGCGGGGCTTCCGACCGATGATGCGGCCACCGGGCGCGTGGCGGTCATTCAAGGTGCGCCGGGTTTGGTGGCCAAGCGGCTGATCGATCTGGGGGAGATTCTCGAGGAGGGGCGCCTCGATCACAACGTGGCCCTGCTGCCGAACGCGGTGGTCTATGTTCCGATGTCGCGCTCCGCGTGGCTCATGAAGCGTGTGTTCGAGCCGATCATCAAGCTCGGGGCGGGTGTGTTCGTCTTCTTTCGTCTCGGTGAAGAGCTCGGAGCCGTCTAGAGAATCGAACGCGCTACAATGCGCGAGATACTCGCCACCCTCGACCGCAGGAAACGCCTAGTGATCCCCCTCGTACGCAACCTCTATCAGCATCGCGATCTGCTCTGGGCGCTGACGGTCAAAGACACGCAGATCAAGTACAAGCAGTCCCTGCTCGGGATCGCTTGGGCGGTTTTTCAGCCGCTCTCGATGATGCTGGTCTTCAGCCTGGTGTTCACCCATCTGCTGCCGGTGAAGCTCGAGACCGATATCCCCTACCCGATCTTTCTCTATTCCGCCCTCGTCCCCTGGACCTACTTTTCCACCGGTCTCTCCTTCGCGATCCCAAGCCTGGTCTCGAATCTGGAGCTCGTGACGAAGACGGCGTTCCCTCGTGAGACTTTGCCGATCGCCGCGATCCTGGCCGCCGCAGTCGACTTCGCGATCGCCTGGTGCGTCTTGCTCGTTCTTCTCGTGTTCTACGGCGCCCCCTTCACGCCCTGGCTGCTCCTGGCGCCGGTCCTGGCGCTGATCCAGACGATTTTCATGGTCGGTTTCGGCCTCTTGGCGGCCGCGCTCAACGTCTTCTATCGCGATGTGAAGTACACGATCGTGCTGGGTCTTTTCCTGTGGATGTTCGTCACTCCGGTCATCTTTTCGATGGAACATGTGCCGGAAGCGCTCAGGCCCTGGATGTTCCTGAATCCGATGGCGGGGCTGATCGATTCCTTCAGGCGGATCAGCGCTCTGGGGCAGGCGCCCGACCCTGTGGCGCTGGGGACGGCGGTCGTGATCGCGCTTCTTTCGTGCGCGATCGGCCAGCGGGTCTTCAAGAAGCACGAGAAGCGCTTCGGCGACATTATCTAGGAGACTCCTTGTACCGCATCGAGTTCGACCGAGTCACCAAGTCCCTCGATCCGCATTTCGGTATCGGTAGGATCGGGGACCGTTTTCTGCGACTCGTAGGCAAGGGTGAGCCGAGGCGTCTGATTCAGGCCGTGGATGACGTGAGCCTTCGGGTCAGCGACGGGGAGAGCCTGGGCTTGATCGGCCCTAACGGCTCGGGGAAGAGCACCACGCTCAAGCTCGCGGCGCGGATCCTCCATCCGACGGCGGGGACGATCAAGACGCGCGGTCGGGTGGCTTCGCTGATCGAGATCGGCGCCGGCTTCCACCCTGATCTCACGGGCAGAGAGAACGTCTTTCTGAACGGCGCGATTCTGGGGATGAAGCGGGCGGAGATCAAGAAGCGCCTGGAGCGCATCATCGCCTTCGCCGAGCTCGAAGGGTTCGAAGACACGCCGGTGAAGCGCTATTCGCTCGGAATGTACATGCGCCTCGGATTCGCGATCGCGGCCCATGTAGACAGCGAAGTTCTGCTCCTCGACGAGGTGCTCGCGGTCGGCGATCTCGGTTTCCGCATGAAGTGCTTCGAACGGGTGCGGCGGCTCAAGAGCGGCGGTATGACGATTCTCTTCGTCAGCCACGATATGGAGGCGGTTCGCTCGGTCTGCGATCGGGCGGTGCTGCTGGGGCACGGGCGGATTCGGGCGCAGGGAGATGTCGGAGAGGTTATCGATACGCATCTCGAGCACGCGTTGCGCACCAATAAGGCGGACGACGAGGAGCAAGAGGAGTTCGGCCTGGGGCCGGTCCGTGTCACCGGTCTCAGAGTGATGGACGAGGGGGGGCGACCGACGCGCACTTTCGAGTCGCTGGACGGCTTGCGGATAGCCGTTGGATGGCGAACACTGGAGCCGCTCTCGCGCCCGGTCGTGGGGGTCGAGATCCATCGGGCCGGGGGGCAGCATCTCTTCGGCACACGCACCTCTTGGGGCAGAATGCAGCTGGCCGATTTCGACGGCAGCGGCGAGGTGGAGCTGCATATCCCCTCCATACCTCTCAGCGGCGGCCTGTACACGGTGAGCGCCGGCATCTGGAAACGCGATCAACACCACGCGCTGGTCTCGACTCCGCCCATGAGAGGCTTTCAGGTGATCTCAGCGGGAAAAGACCGAGGCATGTTGCAGATCGATCACCAATGGCGCGATCTGCGGGGCGAAGAGGGGGCCGATTCGTCGATCGCCGGTCGGCGAGACGGCAACCAGTGAGCGAGCGCCCGTCCACGGTATGCATGCTCGTTCGGAACCACTTCACACACGACGCGCGCGTGTACCGAGAGGCGCGCACACTGGTCGACGCGGGGTGGCGGGTGTTGGTTCTCGCCCGGCCCGCCGAAGGCCTCGAGGCACGAGAGGAGAACGAGGGTATCGATGTGCATCGTCCCGACGCTTGGCTCCCCGGCCTAGGTCGGCGCCCCGCGCGCTCTACTGCCTCGGAGCGAGATTCGCGCGTGTCGGGGGTCGAGCACGGGGAGAAGAGCGTGCGAAGGGGATCGGCGATTCAGCGCATGGTGTGGAAGCTGCGCTGGGAGATCGCGTTCCTGCTGGCCGCGACGGAGGCCCGTGCCGGTGTCTATCACGCGCACGAGCTCAATACCTTGCTCACCGCCTTCCTGGCCGCACGCCGGCGCCGCGCCAAGCTGATCTACGACGCACACGAGCTCCAGGTCGAGGTGCCGGAGGGTCGCGGGGTATCGGTTTCGGGCTGGGTGCGAGTCGGGCGGCGCCTGCTGGAAAGGCTTCTCATCATACGGGCGGATGGCGTGATCGACACATCGCCCGCGCGGGCTCGGATCTTGGTGCGCCGTTACCGGATCGCGCCGCCGGTCTTGATCCTCAATGCGCCGCCCCGGCGAGATCGAGGCCCTGGAATCGACCTTCATGAGAGCTTCGGAATCGCCGCGCAGCGCAAGATCGCGGTCTATCAGGGCGATCTAACCCCGGGGAAGGGGATCGAACGTGTCATCGAGACCTGGTCTCAGGTCGATGACGCGGCCCTGGTGGTTCTGGGGGACGGCCCGATTCGCGGCGAGCTCGAGTCGCTTACAGAGGAGCTCGGCATCGCCGACCGAGTCCACTTCGCCGGCCGGATTCCCAGATCTGAGCTGCTCGATTACTCGGCCGGGGCGGATCTCGGGCTGTGTCTGATGGACCGATCGAACCTCAGTCACTACACCAGCCTGCCGAACAAGCTCTTTGAATTCATGGCCGTCGGCGTGCCGATCATCGCCTACGAATCGCCCGAGATCGGCCGGGTGATTCGCGAAACCGGCGCGGGCTTGACGGTCGAATCGAACGAGCCGGGAGCCGTTGCGGCGGCGATAGAGCGGCTGCTCGACGATCCGGCTCATCTCGAGACTCTCGGATCCGAGGGATGGCAAGCCGCCCAATCGCTCTACTCCTGGGAGCGTCAGGCCGAGCGCCTGCTCGCGCTCTACGGCGCCCTCGTCCCCCCCCCCATCGGCTCCGCTCGAAGCGCGAAAGAGCGAGGCGGCTGAGAGCATGCGAATCGCCCTCGACGCGCGGGAGCTGACCTCTCCTGAGCCCCGAGGCGGGGGACGGTATCTCTTGGGCCTGCTCACGGCATTGCTGGCGCGCGACGACGACGTGGAGTACTGCCTGCTTTCTTGGAGCGATCTCGGCCACGATCTCGGCGACCCGAGAGTACAGGTGGTCGTGGATCCCGGTCCGAGGGGAGCCCGATTTCGGGTCTGGGACCAGTGGACCTTGCCCAAGCTCGTTCGCCGGACCTCCCCCACGATTCTCCATTGCCCCGTCAATCTCGCGCCGCTGCGGCAGCGCTGCCCGACGATCGTTACCGTGCACGACACGGTGATGCTTCACGAGCGCGGCGAAGCGACGTTGACGGAGTTTCTCTATCTGCGGCGCTTTCTGCCGCCTGCTCTGCGCCGAGCGCACGCCATTCTCACAGTATCCGAGTTTTCGGCGGCCGATATCGCGCGAGAAGTCGGCATCTCCTCGAAACGGATCATCGTCACCTATCCGGGCGTGGATCGCGATCCCGATTCCCGCTCGGTCTCCGCGCTGCCGCCGGAGATTGGAATCGAGCCGGGCTACGTTTTCCATTTGGGCGCGACCGATCCGCGAAAGAACACCAGTGAGCTGCTCGAATCGTACTCCGAGTTGATCGGTGACCACCCCGAGGCGCCTCCTCTTGTCGTGGCCGGATTGCAGCCCGAGGGGCAAGTCGCGCTGAAGCGGCGGGCGGAGGAGCTGGGCGTTCCGACCCGGGTTCGAATCCTCGGCTACGTCTCCGATGAGACTTTGAGAGCCCTCTACGACAATGCGCGGGTGTTCTGCTATCCCTCCCGATGGGAAGGCTTCGGCTTCCCGGCTCTGGAGGCCATGCGGGCCGGATGCCCGGTCATCGCCGCCGATTCGACGAGCATTCCAGAGGTGGTTGGCGACGCGGCGCTCCTGGTCGCCCCAAACGATCGAGAGGCTTGGGCTCGCGCCATCGCCCGTGCGCTTGCGAGCGAGAGTCTGCGCATCGAGCTGAGAGAGCGGGGGTTCCGTCGCGTCGAGGCTTTCCGCTGGGATCGAAGCGCCGAACGCACATTTGCCGTCTACCAGCAGATCGCTGGCGACGGCCGGCCGCTCTCTCGCATCGAAACAAGCGGTTCCGCCGACACACCTACCCGGCGGTCAGCCCGCCTTCCAAATGCGTAACGCGCTTGTTCTTCTGGCCACGCTCGCGCTACTGCCGGTCTCTGTGGCCAGGCCTTTTCTGGGAATCGTCGCGGTCACGGTCTATGCCTATCTCAGACCGCAAGACCTGGCCTGGGGTGTGTCGGGCTACAGGTTGACTCTGTTGCTAACTCTGGCAACGGTCGTCGGCGTTCTCTTTTCACGCGTCGAGAAACCGTTTCGCTGGAGTCGGCTGACCGGCATGATGGTCTTGCTCTGGTTCCTGGTCGCAATGAGCTATCTCTTCGCCGACAACCAGGCATTGGCTCTGCCCGCGATCATCGATTTCTCGAAGGTCATCGGTCTCGCTCTGCTGACCGCGGCCCTGGCGAGCACACAGGAACGATGCCGTCTCATCTTG
>CAZFNT010000016.1:11882-18723 GCA_964520315.1 uncultured Gemmatimonadota bacterium | reverse complement strand
AGGCTGCGACTGCGCCTCCGGTTGCACTCAATCGGATCGGCCGAATCTGACCCAACATGTTCAGGAGGACCAGATCGGTGATCTCGTCTCCACCCGGCGCTTCACTCTCGATCCTGTCGAAGATGATCCCCTCTCGTTCGAGCTTCTTGAAGGTGGGGTGCGCCGGTAGCCGGTTCTGGGAGATCTTGTACGGGAGCATGTCCAGGACCAGGAGAACGAGGATTTTCGGCCGGCCTCGTCGGGCTCTTGTGGGCGGGCGCTCCCGCGGCGATTCGAGCTCGTTCGATCCCAGGATTGTGGGATGATTCGGCGCTGACGCGGCTTGACACGATTTCCAACTACGAAACGTCGAGGAATGAGGCTCATTTCGACCATAATCGCCCTGGTTGGCGCTCTAGCGGTGCTCGGCAGCCGGCTTGCGGGCTGCAGCGCGTCGAGTCCGCCGGTACGAATCGGCTACTTCCACGGCGGGCGAACGCAGCTGCTCGCACGGGTCCACAACGACTACGAGTTCGCCGCCGCGGGTGTCGATGTCGCGATGTGGTCGCGCGATCTGCACGCCGAAGAGTTCGAGCTGATGCCGCATTCGATTCGGGAGTTCAACGCGCCTGGGGTCGATGTCGTCGGCAAGGTGCGGGGCACGGAGCTGATCGAGCACCTGCTTCGGGGGGACTACGATCTGACGACCCCCGGGGAGAGTTCGTTCATAATGGCGATGCGCCAGGGGCTGCCGGTCGTTGCGATTGCCGAGCTAGGCCATGATGTGCGCAATCAGTCGGGCCACGTGATCATGATGCGCAACGGCATGCCCGCCAGCCATCCGGGCGACTATTTCGGAAAGGTTCTCGTTTCGCGGCGGGCGGGGCCCGGCGACTCGATCATGCTCAAGGAGTACCTTGAGAGAATCGGCGTCGATCTCGATGAAGACATCGTCCAGCTCGACGCCTTGCCTCGGAACGTCGCGTCGAAGAACGCGTTGCCCGACGACTTCATCTACATCGTCGATCAGCTCTACGAGCCTCAGTGGGCGATCGGAACCTACAACTGTGTAATCGACGGCGGCTACTACCACCTGATGGGCGTGCCGGCCAAGATCACGCAGTTCTGGATCGTGGCGGCGCTGCAGGATTGGGTCGATCCCGAGCTTTCCCACGCATTGATCGTCTCCACGCTCGAGTATGTGGCGGCGAACCGCGAGCGCCTGGTCAAGCTCATGGAGACGTACATCCTCAGGATTCAGGCGGAGCACGCGCTCAGCTACGAAGAGAGGACTCGACAAGACGAGAAGGGCATCCAGATGGCGATGGACTACTACGGGCTGAACTTGCCCCAGTACGACATAGTCCCGACGGTCAGTGTGGCCCTTCTCACCGAGATGGCGCGCCTCTTGCGCAAGTACGGATTCATTGAAGAAGAGATCGACGTGGCGAGCTTCGTGGACAACAGCCTGGTGCTGGAAGCTCTGGAGAACCTCGGCATCAGCGAAGCGGATGACCATTGGGGGTCGGAATTCTGACGCTTTCTTCCGTGTCTGCTCGCCACGTGCTCGCGATCATCGTTCTGGGGCTCTTGGGTCAGTCTTGTGGCGACGATTCCGCCGAGAGTCGGCCCAACGTCATCATGATCGTGATGGACACCTTTCGATACGATCATCTGGGTTGCTACGGATACGGGCGCGACACGAGCCCGAATCTCGACGCATTCGCCAGCGAAGGGATTCGATTCAGCCAGGCCATCGCGCAGGCGTCCTGGACACTGGCCAATGCCGCTAGCTACTTCACGGGGCAATACGTGCCGACGCATAGAGTGTATACGGCCCGGCACAAGCTGCATCCCTCCGCCGTGACCCTGGCTGAGGCTTTGCGCGCCCACGGCTATCGTACCGGGGCCTTCACCGGCGGGTTTCACATTTCGTCGATCTACGGGGTCGATCAGGGATTCGACATCTATGTTGATCAACCTGATTACGGCAGGTTGAGCGATGTGTTGCCGAAAGCACGGAGGTGGATCGAGGAAGCGGGGGGCGATCCTTTCTTTCTCTTCATCCAGGCCTACGACACTCACGCACCATTCGAGCTCGAGGAGCAGTGGGCGGCGAAATTCGAGCCCGCGGGTTACGACGGCATTTTGAACGACTTCCAAATCGACCACACACTGGGTGACAATCTGCAAGACGGTATTCTCACCGCCGACGACGGAAGGGCGTACACTTTGGATGAGAAAGACGTCGACCATATCGTTGCGCTCTACGACGGATCGATGTCGCGCGCCGATGCGCGAATCGGCGCATTTCTCGAGTATCTGGGGCAATCGCAGCCGATCGACGACACTGTGATCATCATCATGGGGGACCACGGCGAGGCTCTGCTGGAACACGGCCATCTGTTGAAGTCGCGGCATGGCGACAGTTACGAGGAAGGGATCCATGTTCCGCTGATGATGTGGATTCCACGACGCCTTCGAAGTTCGCTGTTGCGCTATGGGGGGTCGGCGGTAATCGATACCCAGGTTCAGCTCATCGATCTGATGCCGACCATTCTGGATTGGCTGGACATCCGGATTCCGGCGGAATGCCAGGGATCGAGCTTGGTGCCGCTGATGGAGGGGAGTGCTCGACCCGAGTTCAATGACTATGTCTTCTCCAGCGGCGGTACAGGTGGATCACGGCGTGAGCTCTGCATTCGCTCGTCGGAATGGAAGCTCTTGCGCTTCAGGGACAAGGCCGATGCATGGGGCTCCCGCGACGAGCTCTATCATCTCTTCAGCGATCCCGATGAGCGGCACAACCTCTTCGATGAGCGGCCGGATATTGTGTCGTTGCTCGGTGGGAAGCTCGATGCGTGGAGTCGAATGGTGAGCGAGGCAGCGATCGCCGAGGAGCTGGTAGACCCTGATGTCGGCGCGATCATGCGGGAGCGGATGCGGCAGCGGGGCTATTGGTGGCTGGAGACGGAGAAGCCCCAGCGGCGGGGGGAAGAGGCCGGAGAGTGAGCTTTCTGGATTCGTCGGGAGCGGTCTTGCTCGCCGCCCTGGTGATGGGGATCTCGGGGTGCCGCGGCGGCGAGATGAAGCAGCCGTGCACGCCCGAAGAAGCGATCGAGATCGGCTATTTCCACGGAGGCAGAGCGCAGCTGCTCTATCGGGCGCAGCTCGCGGGGGAGTTCGCGAGCGAGTGTCTCGATCTGCGGCTGGTCGTGGGTCGCGACGCGGGCGGAGAGCTCTTCACGCTCCCCGCCGAGCACGAGTCGTTCGAGGCCGCACTTGCGTCGGCGGGCGTTGAGCGGTGGGGAAGCGCCTCCATAGTCGAGGCGATCGCGAGTGGCGCCATCGATGGCGGGGCGGTTGGAGAGGCCGAGTTCGTAGATGCCGTGTCGCGCGGATTGCCGATCACCGCGGTCGCGACGCTGGGGATCAATCGGAAGGAGATACCCGGCTATGCGTTGCTTCTTCGTCGGGGCAAGAGAGTCGGTCGATCCGCGGACCTCTCGGCGCTCAAGGTCGGAGTGAATCGAACCGCCCCTTTCGATCTGGTGCTGGCGCGCGAGCTGATGCGGCAGCTCTCTCCCAAAGGCCTCGCCCCACGCCTGGAGGAGTTCGTTTCGGCTCGCGAGATCACGTCGGCGATCGAGACGGGAGATCTCGACGGCGGCTTCTATCACTACCGCGCCGCCAAGGCGCTCATAGGGTCGGGGGTCGCGACACTTCATCGACGACTCGATTGGGCGGACGCCCGACTCACGCATGCGCTGTGGGTCTTCAACAACGATTTCCTGGATCGGCGGCCGCAAGATCTGGAGCGTCTGCTCTCCGTCTATCTACAGCGAATAGCTTCAGAGGAAGACCCGCCGGAGTATTCCGATGAGCTCGCCATGGGGGTCCCTGCCTGGGAGCTCCATCCAACCGTCGATGTCGAGCGGCTGGACGGGGTGCAGGGGCTGATGATCGAGCACGGCCTGCTGCGGAAAGAGACCGACCTCTACCCTTTCATCGACAACCGCTTCGTGACCAGAGCCTACGTTCCGCAGCACCTGGTCGTCGTCCAGTGGGAGGGCGCAGACGCGCGGACGGTGCAGCGGATGCTGGTCGATTGGGAGCTGCCGAATCTGCGGCGTCTGGTCGAACGCGGTGCCTACTGCGATCTGCCGACCGCCGAAGCGATGGCGGAGGCGGCGCCATGGCGGGCGCGGCTCGAACGCGAGGGGCCGCCGATCCTCGACCTTCCGATGCCGGGTGACAAGCGCGGCAATCGCGGCGTTACCGAGCAGCTCGTCGATCATCTCTCGACCGCCGATCCGCCCTCGCAGGCGATTGTGCTGCACTACGAGGCCGCCGATCGGGCCGCGATCTCCGCTTGCGACGCCGAGCTCAGAACCCTGGACAAGACGCTGGGGGTTCTCGGTCTCGATGACGAGGCGCTGGTCTACGTGCTCGGGGGGCTAGGACCCGCTCCGGGCAGAGAGCCCCCGCCCGGTTTCATGGCCACAGACGATCGCGGTGTGCCCGCCGGCTCAGCCAACACCGAAGAGGTCGGCGCGGCTCTTCTTCACCGCGCGGGCATCGCGCAGGAGCAAGCAGCTGTCGAGACGTTGATCGCGCCGCCGCTGGGATCGAGGGCGCGAGACACCGGAGGCGCCCCCAATATCATCGTGATCGCCGTCGATGCCTTCCGCGCGGACCACCTGGGCTGTCTCGGTTATGAACGCAACACGACGCCGAACTTGGATGCACTGGCGGCGGAGAGTTTTCTGTTCACGCAAGCGATCTCTCCCGCTGCCTACACCGTGCCGAGCACGGTCAGCCTGCTCACGGGGCAGCACGCACCGGCCCACGGAGTCCCCTTCGCGTTGCTGAAGCTGCCATCGACCGCGACCACGCTCGCCGAGCTTCTTCGAGATCAGGGCTACTCCACGACGGCCATAACAGGCAGTGTCCACAACTCCTCGATGGTCGGTTACGGGCAGGGATTCGAGCGCTATCTGTCGGAGATGGAGTACGGGCGCCTGCGCGAGGTGCTCGGCCGCGCACGTCAGGAGTTGAATAACCGTCTCGAAGGACCGTTCTTTCTGTACCTTCACGCGTACGATGCCCATGCGCCGTACGAAGTGCCGGAGGAGTTCGCGACGAAATTCGGCGCCGGCTACGACGGAGTTTTGGCGAACCTCACCCTCGGACACCCTGTGGGCGGTGAGATGGAAGGATCGACGCTGGTTTCGGAGAGCGGGGCGATCCGAGAGCTGTCGGTGGAAGACCGGCAGCACTGGATCGATCGTTACGACACCGCGCTGGCCCATGCCGATTACAGGATCGGTGAATTCCTTCGCTACATGAAGGCGACAGGATTGGAGGAAAACACGATTCTGGTGGTGTTGGGCAACCACGGCGAGGCGCTTTTCGACCACGGGTCGGTTCTCAAGCGAAGACATGGTGATCTCTGGGACGAAGGGATTCACGTGCCCCTGATCGTTCGCATCCCCGAGCAATACATGCCTTCGGGCGCGCCGGCCCACGCCCAGATGAGAACGATCGACACCCAAGCGCAGCTGATCGATCTAATGCCGACCTTGTTGGAGATGCTCGACATCCCGGTTCCGGAATCGTGTCAGGGACGAAGCCTCGTTCCTCTCTTGAACGGCTCCGCGCCCGATGATTTCAATCGATACGCCTACTCCATCGGATCCGCGGGCGGCAACAAGTTCCCGTGGCGATCGTGCGTTCGATCCAGGAAATGGAAGCTGTTACGATTTTACGCGAACCAAGATTCCACCGCACGGGTTCACCTGTACGACTTGGGAAGCGATCCGGGCGAGCGGCATGATCTGGCCTCAGAGAAGCCGGACATTGTCGCCGTTTTGAGCGCCGAGCTGGATGCGTACGACGAAATGCTCCCACCGGGGCACATGGCGGCGATGAACGAGCGTAGGCGACGTTGGCTCAGTAGCCGGAGAGGCCCCTCGGGTGTTCGGCCGAACATACTGCTGATCATCGTAGACACACTCAGAGCCGATCGACTGAGTTGCTACGGATACGATCGCCTCACCACCCCGAATCTCGACGCGCTGGCCGCGAGCGGGGTCTTGTTCGAGTCGGCCTACTGCCAATCGAATTGGACCTTGCCTTCGTTCGCCTCTCTTCTGACGGGCAGCTACCCCGCGGCTCTGGGTATGTTGCGCGAAGAAGCGCAGATTTCGGACTTTCCTTATGTGGACCCGGTTCTGGGTGCAGAGGAAACGACACTCGCGGAGACGTTGCGGGCCGACGGGTATCGCACGGCCGCCTTCTTCACCGGGCGCTTCAACGATTCCCTGTACGGAATCGACCAGGGCTTCGAGCTCTACCGGAACTACAAGCGAAACATCGACCAGAATCAGTTGCCGATGCGCTCGTTCCCCGACTTTCTGCCCGAAGCGTTCGAGTGGATGGAATCGAACGATTCCAGGCCTTTCTTCGTCGCACTCAATCCGAGCGAACCCCATCGGCCTTACCTGCCACCCGAGATATACATGAAGCCTTTTACGCAGGGCTATGAGGGAGCGTTCGACGGGCTGTGGATATCGAAGCCCATCCTGATCGGAATCGACCGGGACGATGGTGGCTGGTCGCTCTCACTCGGTGAGCTCCCCGGGGGCGCCCGATGGCCTCGGGGGGTAAAGCGGCCCTTCGGGGGGAGGGAACACCTCGAGCTGGAGCAAGCCGACATCGACTATCTCGGCGATCGGTACGACGCATGCCTGAGCTACGCGGACCGGTTCATCGGAGAGATCGTGGACCGGATCGAGAAGAGATCGCTCTACGAAACCATCATCATCGTGACATCGGACCATGGCGAGGGCCTGGGTGATCA
>CAZFNT010000016.1:0-11872 GCA_964520315.1 uncultured Gemmatimonadota bacterium | reverse complement strand
CACCCATGTGCCGCTGATCATCAAGCCGGCGAAGACTTGGATGCTGCCACGGCGGCGGGTCATAGATGCGCCCGTGGAGCTGGTCGATCTCATGCCCACGGTGCTCGATCTGGTGGGGAGCCCCCCCGTCTCGAGCGCACAAGGGCGGAGCCTCGTCGGCGCGATGAAGGGGGATGAGCCCCTCGATCTCGAGCGACCGGTTTTTTCCGAGACCAGGGGGTACGGATCGACGGTGCGATCGGTACGTCGATTGGACTGGAAGCTGATTCTGCGCGAGACCGATGGCGGCGCCGAGCGCAAGGTCGAGCTTTACGATCTCGCCTCCGATCCGGGGGAAACGCACGATGTAGCGGCGGCCGAGTCCCGTGCCGTGGAAGAGCTGACCAGCCTGCTGCGGGAGTGGTCCGGAGAGAACGCCTGGCTCCAGGCCTTGGGGGGAGCACCGTGAGCCGCCCGGGTTCTTCGTGGATGATCTCGGCCCTCTTCGCGCTGGCGAATTGTGGCGGTGACTCCGGGAGCAGCGCCGCCCACGAGGCGGGGGCCGCCGGACTTTCCCGGGAAACCCAGGCTGTTCGAATCTGGAAAGAGCGCGTCGATCGCATCCTCGACAAGGGCGAGCTGCCGATCATCGATACGCAGTCGACCTACGACGGACGGGTCATGGAGATCGATTCGCTCCGGGGTGAGATGGATCGGCTCGGCATCGCCCTGCTTGCATTTGCGCCGAAGTTCCGAGGTGCCGGCACCGGTAGCGAGGAGTCGCTGGCGCTCTGGAAGATGCACCCTTCCTATTTCGTTCCCACAACCGCAGAGGGAACGAACGAGGCATGGTACTCACAAGATGGCCCTTTCATGGACCACGTCGAGAAAGCGGCGCGAAGTGGGGAGTACTACCTCATGGGGGAGTTCGAGCTCCGTCATTACACACCACCGCAGAAGTACAAATTGGGCCAGGCGCCTCATCACGATGTGTATGTGCCTCCCGATTCGCCCTGGGGGCGCAGACTCTTCGAACTCTCGGCCGACACCGGGTTGGTCTTTCAGATTCACCACGAGCCGGAAGACAGCCTACTTGAGCCTGTGGTGAGGATGCTCCGAGACAACCCGAAGGCGGTCGTCATCTGGTGCCACTTGGGGCAGATCCGATTCCCCGAGAAACAGAAGCGCTTCGGACCGGCGTACGTCGGCGATCTTCTGAGCAGCTTCGACAATCTCCACTTCGATCTCGCAATGTCCGCCCCCGGATCCCGCTACCAAGGCAGCGGTTCTGTTCACAACACCGTGCAGAATGCCGAAGGGAAGATCCTGCCGGCGTGGCGGGACGTCATCGAGCGGCATTCGACGAGATTCGTCATGGGGACCGACATCGGCGGAGATCGGTGGCGCATGTACGCGGAGAAGGTCTCCAGATTGCGGCGGATGCTCCCACAGCTTTCCGTCGAGACCCGCGAGCGGGTCGCATTCAAGAACGCCTGGTTCCTGATCACCGGCCAGCGGTGGAATGATGAGGTTGTTCGAGAAGCGCGCGACCGATAGCCTTCTCAGGCAGAAGAGAGGAGAGTCCACCGAGCATGAACCGCAAAGCCGACAGCAATCGAACGATGGCACTGGTGACCTCGGCCCTTCTCTTCGCCGCATGCGGCGCGGAGACGGAGAGCGATCCGGATCGTCCATACAACGTGCTCATGATCTCGATCAACAACATCGGCGCCGAGCACATGAGCCTGTACGGCTACGAGCGTCTGACCACACCCGGGCTCGATGCGTGGGCCGAAGACGCGCTCGTATTCGACAACTTCTTCTCGCACTCCTCATGGACCTTGCCAGTCGGCACGTCGCTTTTCACGTCGCTGCACCCTTATGCCCATAGGGTGATGGATCGCTGGCACGGCAACCTGCTCGACCCGACCATTCTGACCCTGCCGCGCATCTTGCTCGGCAACGGCTACCGCACGGCCGCATTCACCGGCGGCGTCGACTACAAGAGCATATTCGGGCATATGGACGGGTTCGAGGTTACGGACAACAACCCGGATTTCACAGGCTTCGAAGTGACACTGCGGCAGGCCGGGCGTTGGCTATTGGGCGTCGGAGACGATCCCTTCTTCCTCTTCATTCACGGCTACGATACCCACTGCCCCTTCGATCCTCCGGATGAGTATCAGGGGCTATTCAGCGATCCGGAAGGCAAGAACATCACCGTGGACCACACGGTTTGCATGCGCGGCTACGGCAACGCCGAAATCGGGTTCACCGCCTACGTCACTTTGGGCGATCCCTTCCGAACGAAGCGCAAAGAGCCTCCCAAGTGGTTCAAGAGGAAGTTGGCCGATGGGTTTCGCGAGCATGGAGTCGATCCGGCCACACTCAGCGCGCAGACCGCGTTGCGGGATTCTATCGTCGACACGATCTTGAAGGTCGACTTGACCGCCGACGACATCTCTTATCTCTCTGATCTTTACGACGAAGAGGTGCTCCATGTCGACGCCATGGTGAGCGAGTTTCTCGCCGATCTCGACGATGATCTGCTCGATAGAACGGTGATCATCCTCTTGTCGGAGCATGGAGAGATGTTCGCGAAGCACGGTCGGTTCGGGCGTGCGGGGACGACACGGGGCACGCACTACGACGACGTGTTGCACGTTCCCCTGATGATGAAATGGCCCGGATCGGAGGGCGGAAGAGTGTCGGGACTCGCGCAATTCGTCGACGTCATGCCGACGGTTTTGGATCTGCTCGATATCGCGGTCTGGCAGGACCACCAGGGCAAGAGTCTTCTACCACTGGTCGAAGAGGGTCGACCTCTGAACGACTATGCATTCGCCGGCGCGCTCTACAATGTCGGTGTCGCGAAGACGAATCGCTTCTTCCCTGACCGCAGCGTCAACGAATCGCTCAGGAGTCACAAGTGGAAGCTGATTCGGGAAGCGCGGATCGAGCACCAGATCGGTGAAGATGGCTACACGATCGAGGAAGAACTCTACGAGCTCTACGACATCGAGAACGATCCCGATGAGTTGATCAATGTCGCAGATGCGCATCCTGAAGTGCTCGAGGAGCTCAAGGCCGAGCTGAGCCAGGCTGCGGCCAGGGCCAAGAGCACGGCCGGCGCGGAGTCGGGAACGATGCCGGTTCCGGAGGACCTCATCGAAGAGGCGATGAAGCGAGGCTATTGGTAGAGTCGTCATGAAGGCCGGCGGCCGCTCTCTCGATCTACTTCGTAGTCGGTTGCGACACGCCAGTAGCTCACCTTCGAGACCGGCGAATCTCGCAAGAGCGATCGGTGAAAGAGCCACATGAACAGATGCGTGGCGCCGAAGCCGAGTATGTAGATCACGGCCAAGAGTGCGGCGAACAGGATCTTCCGCGCATCTCGCATTCGATCCTGAAAGAACTCCTTCATCCCACTACGCAATTCCCCAGCACCAAAGCATCCATCCCGCTGCGCTGGAAGCAGTCGATGGCGTCGTGGGGCGTGCACACGATCGGTTCGCCCCGCAAGTTGAACGACGTATTGACGACCATGGGGACACCGCATCGCTTCTCGAACTCGTGGATCAAGCTCCAGAGCTCCGGGTTGATCTCTTTGCGCAGCGTCTGCACACGCGCGGAGCCGTCGACATGTGTGATGGTCGGTAAGAGTGCCCGCTTCTCTTCTCGCACGGGCGCCGCGAGCAGCATGAAGGGAGAGTCGTCGAGCAACTCGAAGAACTCGCTCGCCCGCTCTTGCAAGACGACAGGTGCGTAGGGGCGGAACTCCTCGCGCCGCTTGACCTGCTTGTTGAGTCGCTCCTTGGCGTTCGGATCGGTGGGGTTGGCGAGGATCGACCGCCTTCCGAGGGCACGTGGACCGAATTCCATTCTGCCTCTCACCCAACCCACGATCTTGTTCGCCGCCAGTCGATCCGCCACGTGAGCAGCCAGCGCATCTTCGTTCATTTCGTGGAACTCAAGCCCCGCGAATCGCAGCGCGCGCCGCGCTTCTCGGTTCGTGAAGCTCGGGCCCAAGGCAGCGTCGTCGAGCACGAAATCGCGCCGGTGGCCCTGCATGGAGTTGTAGATCAGCGCCGCCGCCCCCAGGGCGCCGCCGGCATCTCCGGCAGCGGGCTGGACGAATATCTTTTGAAATGGCGTGCGCTCCAGAATCTTGTGGTTCAGCACGCAGTTCAAGAAGACTCCGCCGGCGAGACAGAGTTGATCGAGACCGGTTCGACGGTGCACGTGGCGCGCGATGGCGACCATCGCATTCTCGACGAACACTTGCAGCGACGCGGCGATGTCGCAATGGCGTTCTTCGATCTCGGTCTCGGGTTCACGCGCCGGCCCCATGGCGGCGACGAACCGACGGCTGTACATTCTCTCACCGGCGTTGAAGTTGAAGTACCTCTTGTCGATGCGAAAGCTCCCGTCCGGTCTGAGGTCCACCATCTGCTCGAGCTGGCCCAGATAGCGCGGCTTACCGTACGAGGCGAGCCCCATCACTTTCCCTTCTCCGCTCAATGCACCGAAGCCCAGATAGGTGGTCAGCGCCGTGTAGAGCAGCCCGAGGGAGTGAGGGTAGTGAAGCTCTCTCAGAATCTCGATCCGATTGTCTCGGCCGATACCGAAGGTCGAGGTCGCCCATTCGCCCACGCCGTCGGCGGTGATGATGGCGGCTTCGTCGAAGGGAGAGACCAGAAAAGCACTGGCCGCGTGAGCCATATGGTGCTTGACGAAGACGATTTTGCCGCGGTAGCCGATCTGTTGCTCCAGGAGCATCGGCAGCGCCAGCCGGTCTTCCAGCCAACTCGGCATTGAGCGAAGGAAATGAGCGACAGAGAAGGGGAAGGAGCGCAAGTGATCGATGACCACGCGTGAGAACTTGAGATAGGGCTTCTCATAGAAGCCGACACACTCGAGATCGGCAAAAGCGATGCCAGCCGCCTGAATGCAGTAGTTGATGGCGGCTATGGGAAAGTCGGGGCTATACTTGTTTCGATTGAAGCGTTCCTCCTGTGCCGCGCCCGTCACTCGGCCGTCCTTCATGATGCAAGCCGCGGCATCGTGGTAGTGGCACGAGAGCCCGAGGATGCTCACGATGGCCCCTCGCCGCGGGACGATGAAGAGCGCGTGCGGGCAGTGTCGAGCGATTCTTCCCAGTCGGTCAGGCGTCGCTGCATGTCCGTGGCGACATCCGCGTAATCGGCGAGCACATTCGCCTGCTCCGTGGGATCGTTTTCGAGGTCGTAGAGCTCCCATTCCGGTCTGATGAGAGGTTCGCCCGAGAGATAGGCCCACCAGCTCACCTGCTCTTCGATGTGGCGTGCCTTGCGATGCAAGAGCTTCCAGCGCTGGGTGCGCATGCCGGTGTCTCCGACGACTTGCCGGTCCAGGAGCTCGTTGATGCCCGAAGTGAACTCCAGCGGCACCTGGCTGCGATGACGAAATATGTCTTCCCAGAGAGGGATACGTTCGAAGAAAGCCGCGCGATCCGGGTTCCCCTTTCCGGTCCGCAGTGCGTCGGCGAAACTCCGTCCATCGACTCCGGGAAGGGGAGGAACGCCGAGAATCTCGAGCAAGGTCGGGGCCAGGTCGACCCCTTCGATCTGTTCCTCCACTCTTTGATTGTCGTTCCGGTGTTTCGGATTGAGAACGATCATCGCGCTTCGAACTTCGGTGTCGTAGATATCGTAGTGACCGAAGTAGCCGTGCTCGCCCAGATCTTCGCCATGGATGCCGTGAAGCACAATGACCGTGTTTTGCAGCAGATCCTCGGGAATCGACTCCATCAGATCGCCGATGAAGCGATCCACGTTCCACAGTCCGAAATCGTAACGGGCACGGATGAATTCGATATCGGCGGAGCTCAGCGGTGTGGTCTCTTCCGTTAGCAGCGAGTGCAGCTTGTTCTCGTAGATCCGAGAGAGCACCTTGAAGCCGAGATTCGGGAATTCGTCGAGCTTCCCCTCGTAGTCCTCGGCAACGAATTTGTCTTTGCGCATCGGATCTCCGCTGGCGCCATAGGGCCAGTGGAGCGTGCCGAGAATCAGCCACAGGAAGAAGGGCTCCTCGGCCTGCTCGTTCAGCCAGGCGATCGCGTCGCTCGGCACGTTGCGATTGCCGGTGAAGACGAAACGATCGAAACCGCGGCCGAAGCTCAGGCCGGGATTGAGACCATCGCGACGAAAACGGGCTCTGCGAGAACGGAAGCTCGACATGTCGGTCATGACTTCGAACGAGGAGCCCATCGCGACAGTTTGATACCCGGCGCGATTCAGCGCTTCCGGGAAATAGGGGATTTCCGGTGGCAAGCGCGAGGCAAACGATATGAAGCCGTTGTTGGAAGGGTAGCGCCCGGTAAAGAGCGACATCTGGCTGATAGGGGTCATGTAGGAGTGGACGATGAAGCTATCGAAGAGTGTTCCTTGCCGCGCCATTTCGCAGATATTGGGCGCGGTCGGCCGATCGTATCCGAAGCAAGGCAAGTGATCCGGACGGAAGATGTCGAGAGAGATCATGATGAGGTTGCAGTCGAGACAGAAAGGCTCGTCATCCGCGTCGTCGGCGACAGCGCGGTACCGGAACCGATTCTCCGGCTCTTCTTCGGCAGGGGCAAGGAGCAGCAGGGCTATGCCCGCCAACACGGCCAGGTTGAGCAACCCCAGGATCGCGATGAAAGCTCGGCGCCTTCCCGCTCGCATTCTCAGCTTTCCTCCGCCCCTGCTCCGGTGCGGAACGAGCGCAACACATCGGCCCCCGGATCACTTGTGCGCTCCTTTGCCGCGAAGTAGTCGACCCGAAAGAGGCGTTCGCGCGGCTCATCGTAGAAGAAGGCAACGGTCGCTCTGTAGCGAAGGAGATCTTCGCTGCAACCGCCGAATGCCAGACGACCGTTGGCGAAGAGTCGAAGCATGACGAGGGCGTTCCCTTTCGCGACCACTTCGGCGGGGAGAAAGCGCTCCGGGCAACGAAGGGTGTGAGAGAGCTGGCCCGGATAGGGCGCCTGGCGGTCGGCGAAGAGGTTGTCGATCATGGCACGACTCTCTCGTACCAGTTTCAATGCCTGCGCTCGGTCGATCCCCTCGCTTACCCGAATCCGTAGTCGATCCTCGGTGGAGGAAATGAGTGCCGTGAGCAGCTTGCCCCCGCTCTCCCGCGCCCGGAGCACCCGAGCGTCGTCCGGGAGCTCGATGGTGGCGCCCACGGTGGCCAGCAAGTTCCCCACGCTGCCCTTTTCGGCGTCGGGTCTCCTGGCTACGAGCAAGAGAACCAAAACGGCCGTCGCCAGAAGGAGAGAGACTACCAGCAAGGGGATCAAACGCCCGTGCATCGCGGCCCCCTCCGGGTCACGATCATCGCTCCACCAGATAGCTGCCGATCACCAGGCAGTCCATTTCCGTCTCTTCGAAACAGCGAAGGGCCTCATCAGGCGTGTGAACGATCGGCTCCGAATCGTTGAACGATGTATTGAGGAGCATAGGCAGCCCGGTCAGCTCGTGGAAACGCCGAATCAGATCGTAGTAGATGCCGTTGTCTTCGCTGGTGACGGTCTGTATGCGCGAGCTGCCGTTGACGTGGGTAACAGCCGGAATCGTACCGATCTTGTCGGCGCGAACTCGAGTGATGAAGAGCATGAAGGGGCTGGACCAGTCCTGCTCGAAGAACTCCCCGACATGCTCGCGCAGCACGCTGGCACCAAAGGGCCGAAAGGGCTCGCGATGCTTGATGATCAGGTTCAAGCGATCTTTCATCTCCGGATCGCCGGGATGGGCCAGAATGCTGCGGTTGCCAAGCGCTCGCGGACCGAACTCCATTCGACCGTTGAACCAGCCGACCACCTGCTTCGCGGCCAGCCGCTCCGCCGCCTCCGCGGCCAGCTCGTCGCGCTCCAGTTTGCGAAAGCTCGCCCCACGGTTTCGCAGCAGTACGCTAATCGCCCGATCGCTGAACGAGGCCCCCAAGGCGCAAGAGGTCAGCGGCGCCATGCGCGGGTTTCCTAGCACCGAATGATAGAGGTACAAGGCGGCACCGAGAGCCGCCCCCGCGTCGCTGGCGGCCGGCTGAATGAAGATATTCTCGAACGCGGATTCCTCTCGAATCCGGCTGTTCGCAGTCACATTCAGAAAGACGCCGCCCGCCAGGCAGAGGTTCTTCTCGCCGGTCTGGCGAGCAACATGGCGCACCATATCCAGGAGCACCCCTTCGGTAAGGCGTTGCAGGCTCGCGGCGATATTGCGGTGGCGATCGCCAAGCTCCTCGCCTGGGGCGCGAGGCGGCCCGAAGAGCGCCTCGAATCTGCGATTGTGCATCTTCTCGCCTCGATTGAACGAGAAGTAGCTGGTGTCGAGCTCGAAGCTCCCGTCGGCGCGCCCGAGGACGATCTTCCGGAAGTCGTCGAGAAACTCCGGCTCGCCGTACTCCGCCAGCGCCATGACCTTGCCCTCGCCCGAGAACACGTGAAACCCGAGATAGGCGGTGACTATCGAGTAGAGCAGCCCGATAGAGTGGGGGTAGTGCATCTCCTTCGCGACATCGATGTCGGTACCGGCAGCGGTTCCGTAGGCAGCGCAGGCGTATTCTCCGACGCCATCGACCGTCAGAAACGCCGCGCTTTCAAAGGGCGATGCGAGAAAGCTGCTCGCGGCATGCGAGAGGTGGTGCTTCACATACTTCACCGGCTTCTTGAGGCTGAGCTCATCTTCTATCGTTGCGGAAAGGGCGAGGCGATCCTTGAGCCACAGGGGCATCGTTTCGAGGAAGTTCCTGAGCGTGAAAGGGTAGCCGGCGAGGTGGCTCAAGATCGTACGCTCGAACTTGAGATACATCTTCTCGTAAAAGGCGACCTCGTCCACGTCGTAGATCGTGATCCCCGCCTCTTGAAGGCAGTAGTTCACCGCCTGAATCGGGAACACCGGCGAGTACTTGTCGCGGTTGAAGCGCTCCTCTTGCGCCGCCGCGACGATTCGTCCATCCCTGATGAGAGCCGCGCATGAGTCGTGGTAGTAGCACGAGATTCCGAGAACCGTCACCGTTGTGAGAACCGCCTTTCAGAATTGCCGGTGGAGTCGATCCGAGTCATAACCCTCGGCGTCGATCCAGAGCGAGCGCTTGGCGCGATCGGTCGTGTAGAGTTTCAAGTATCGGCGAAAGAAGAGCATTGCGGCCAGCCTTGTCGCACCGAATCCGAAGAGATAGACGAAAACGAGCAGCACAGTAACTACTGCGGTCTGGACCGCTCGACCGAGTCGCCCGCTCCACCATCTGAAGAGCTCCCAATAGCGTTTCACCCTCGTGAATCCCCCCCTTGGATTCCGGCGCCCAGAGTCTTGAAGATCCCGTCGAGAACGTCAGCGTCGACTTCCATCTCGAGGAGCTCCAAAGCCTCTTCGCGTGTGACCAGACCCATCCGTATCATGTTGCTCATCTCTATGTGGTAGACGGAGTAGCCGTAGTTCTCGATCGCCAGCTTGGTCGCGAGGAAATTCAGATCGCAGTTCGTAGACTTCTTGGGGTAGGAACGTTTGGTGTACTCCCACCCCAGCTTTTCCTGGATGATGGGCACGTACTCGTCGGGGCCACCGGGAACGAACCAATGAGGCGAGAGCACGATCGCTTTGCTCTTGTACTTCTTCTTGGCGATCTTGAGCACCTCTTCCATGCTCATGGGGAAATCGCGATACTTAGGGTCGGTCTTGACATGCTCCTTCATGAACTGCTTCGTGGCGCTGGTCATCGCCTTGAATTCATCGGGGTTCTGGTCGCAGGCGCATTTCGAGAGCACCGAGCGAGTGCTCCCGGTAGTCTGGCCCTTCGTCCAGCCCGAGACGATGATCGGCACGTCGAATTGCGCGGCGATTTCGTAGGTCTTGAGCATGTACCAGAGGGAGCAAACCGGGCAGATGACGACTTTCGATTCCGTCTCTACGATCTTCCGAAAAAGGTCCTTCATAAAGTTGGTCTGGAAGTAGATGAAATCGACGCCCAACTTCTCCACGGTTCGCTGCGCGCTGGCGATGTGCTCGTCGGGCACGAAACCGTGATTGAAGGTGAACACCAAAGGGTTCAGTTTGTAGCGTTCTTTGACGTAGTAGAGCGCGGCCGTGCTGTCCTTGCCGCCGCTCAGCATGCACAAGCAGTCGTACTCGTGTTTGCCGCGGTGCTTTTCGATGATCTTGAGAAAGTCGGTCTCGAGCAGCCCCCGATCGTCCGGTTCCGCGCAGTCTTGCTCCTCGTCGTAGTTGTGGCAGATGTTGCACATTCCCGCATCATCGAGCCGGATATCGGGTGGTGCCTCGGGGAGCACGCAACGATTGCAGATTCGTGCGCTCACCTGATGTTCTCTACCGTGAGATCGAGCTTGCCGAGAATTTCGTTCATGAGCAGGTCGTCGAAGTCCATCTCCAAGTTCTCGAGGGCGTCCTCTCGGCTCATGGCTCCCTCGCGGATCATCTTGCTCATCTCCACGTGGTAGTGAGTGTAGCCGTAGTCTCTCATGGAGTTGTGAACGGAGATGAAATTCAGTGAACAGTTCGTGGACTTCCTGGGATAGCTCAGCTTCGTGTAGTCCCAGCCAATGGCGTCTTGGATGATCTTCACGTACTCGTCCGGGCTGTAGGGCAGAAACCAATGGGGTGAGAGTACGACCGCTTTGTGTCGTTTTTTCGCGCGCTTGAGCATCTCCTCCATGGTTCGCGGGAAGCCTTTGTACTTCGGCATATCACGAAGCTCATTGTCCAGGAAACGATGGGTCTCCGCCGCCATGGCTTTGTACTCGGCCTGGTGTACATTGCAGCCGCACGATGACATGACCTCTTGCTTGACAGACTGGCCCTTGGTCCAGCCAGCTATGATGATCGGGGCGTCGAAACGTTGTGCCATCCTGTAGGCCAGATCCATGTACCAGATGGAGCAGGGATGGCAGATCACGGCCTTCGACTTCGACTCGATCATCCTCGTGAACATGTCTTTCATGTAGGTGGTCTTGAAAAACACGTAATCGACGCCGAGCTTGTCGACCGCATTGCGCACATTCCCTAGCGCTTCGTTGGTCTCGAACCCATGATCGAAGGTGAAAGCGAGCGGATTGACCTTGTATCGCTCCTTCATGAAATAGAGCGCGGCGGTGCTGTCTTTGCCCCCACTGCACATTACGAGACAGTCGTAATGGTGTTTGCCGCGCTTTTTGTCGAGGATCCGCACGAAGTCGGATTCCAGAAAGAGAGGAGACTTCTCCTGCTTCCGGAACTCGTGGCATAGATTGCACGAGCCGTCATCATCCAGCACGATATGTGGCGGGATCTCGGGAAGAACGCAGGTCGCGCAGATTCGGCGGCTCTTCAGACTCATCTGCCGCTCGCTTCGCGGGGGGAAGCTTTAGACACCCGCGTAAATGAACGTGAGAACGACTGTCGGTCCCACATAATAGACCAAGATCGAGAGGCACACCAGAGTGAGAAGGAGCGGAGCGAGGAAGTAAAGCTTGTGCTCCCGTAGCAGAAGGATCATCTCCTGCATCATGCTCTTGACGATGGCGAGTTTTCTCAAGTGGATGTCCGAGTCGGATGTGATCAACGAATCACTTCGTCGATGATACTCCCTTGAATGTGGTCTGGGGGATCGACTCCCATCAGAGCGAGAATTGTGGGGAGCTGATCCACGTGGCGAATCGGCTTGCCGATCCGGTGCTTCGCCTTCACTCCCGGACCGGCGATTATGAAGGGGGTCCACAGAGCAGGGTTGTCGTCGGCCGGGATCGCCTGTTTGTAGCCGGTCTTGAGCGGAGTATCGAAGATCGCCCCGTCTTCGGTGATCTCTTCGTTCCACCCGTAGCCGGCGCGACACGCGATCAGCAGATCCCCCACGCGATTCACAGGCAAGTGCATGAAATCGGGGG
>CAZFNT010000015.1:0-18802 GCA_964520315.1 uncultured Gemmatimonadota bacterium | reverse complement strand
GGCAACGACCGATCGTGGTGCTGATCGGCGATGGCTCAGATCGCTCGGCCCTGGTCGACTTGGCAGCTGATCTCGACCTCTCCGATCTTGTCTGCTTCGAGGGCGATCCGCATCTCGACCGATTGCCCTTCTACTACGGTGCGGCGGATCTTGTGGTGCGGGGGGCGCGCGGCCAGGGCGGGGAGCGATCGGGAAGCGAGGCGGCCGCATGTGGCCGTAAAGCTGTCGCTACCGAGCGGACCGTGCTCCGAGAGGCCTTGGAACATATCTTGGCGGAGCCGGCGCCCGAGTTCGGCGCGGTGGCCCCGATCGACCGTCGATGGAACGATGTGGCCGAGGAGCTGCTAGAGTTATGGCAAGTGTTGCTACCGCGGCCCAATAGCAGCGCCGCCGGCCGCTGGAGTGGGCGGAACGCCGGGTACAGGGCTCGCGCGGAGTCGATTACAGGCGTCGGCTCAGAGCCCGATAGCGGAGCCGGCGCGACGCCCCATCCTCCTCCCTCTTCAACAGGCTGGATGCCGATTGCCAACCGCGGAATCGTCTACCACCACCGCACGCAGGGGAGCGGAGTGGAAGGCGTGCATATTCGCGGCGTGGTCGCTGCGATGCGAAAGCTCGGTGCAGTGGTGAGCTTGATCGAGCCGCCCGGTGTGCGGGTGCTGGACGAAGGCGATTGCCGGCAACCTCGCGGATCCGCGTCTCCAAAGTGGCTCGGGCGAACCATGCGCAGATTCGCGTCGGGCGCTCCCGCCTGGCTCTTCGCGGCCGCCGAACTCGGCTACAATATACTGGCCGTCTCGAAATTGTGGTCGCAACTGCGTCGCGGGGATCGTTTGCTCTATGAGCGCTATGCCCTCTTCGGATTCGCCGGCGTTCTCGCGGCGCGTGGAAAGACGCCGGTACTGCTCGAGGTCAACGATGCGACGGTGATCGAGCGGTCGCGCCGGACGGCATGGGGTGGTCTGGCGCGAGCGCTAGAGTGCTCGGTGATGCGTCGCGCGGCACGGATTCTGGCGGTTAGCGACACCATACGGCTGAGGTTGCTCGGCCTCGGCCTCGATCCATCTCGGATCGTTGCCGTCGCCAATGCCTCGGAGGCACCGAACGCCGCGCCTGGGGACCGCGATCGGATCAGGCGACACTTTGGTGGCGATGCGCCGGTGCTCGCAGGCGTATGCGGGGCCTTTCTGCCATGGCACGGCCTCGATATGGTCGTCGACGCGCTGGTCGCGGAGCTTCGCTCCGGCGAGCTCGGATTGCTCTTCATCGGTGACGGACCTGTTCGGGATACGATCGAGGCACAGGTTCGCAAGCTCGGTGTCGAAGACCGCGTAGCATTCACCGGACGGGTTCCCGCCTCGGAGGTTTCCGCCTACCTCTCCGCGCTCGATATTGCACTGCTACCAGATGTGGCTACACATGCGTCGCCGATGAAGCTATTCGAGTACATGGCGCACGGGTTGGCTATCGTAGCCCCTGACGTAGCGTCGATCCGGTCAGTGGTGGAAGCCGAGCGCGACGCCCTGCTCTTTGGGCGCGGGGATCGAGAGGGGCTGCGACGAAGGGTGCGAGCATTGATCGACGATCCGCGAGCGCGGCTGGAGATGGGGCGGCGCGCAGCTCTCAGCTGGGCGCAGGCGCATACTTGGGATCAGAACATTCAACGCATATTCGGGCAGATTGGCAGCGCGCTGGAGGCAGGCGGCGCGATACATCGTGGGAGCCGTGCGGAACGCTCGAAGCCGTGTTGAACGCCTTGCTCGATGTCGTCGTTCCGGTGTTTGCCGTCGCGTTGGTCGGCTATCTGTACGCCGCAAGACGAGGATTGCCCATCGCGCAAGCGACGGATCTGGTGGTTTCTTGTACGCTGCATGCGAGCGGTTTGGCGGCTGCCCTGGCCAGCTCGTGCGCGCCGGCTTTCGCGTGGACCAGCCCCGAAAAGGAGCTACAGCTTCGGCCCCTGGCTAGCATGAGCGGGAATGGTCTGCGGGTTGGAGTTGCCTGGGCTGCTCGAGAGCCGCGCTTGCCGCCGCAAGCCCCCCCCGCGCCTTCACCAACGATTCCGAATACTCCTCCATAGGCTCGGAATCGGCCGTCACCGCGCCGCCCACGCCGAGATGCGTCCGGCCATCGCGCCGCACCAACGCCCGAATGACCACCGAGAAATCGACATCGCCGTGGCTGGCGATATAGCCCAGCGCGCCACCGTATGGCCCGCGCGCCACCGGTTCCAAGGCGTCGATGATCTGGCAGGTACGGATCTTCGGCGCTCCGGTCATCGAACCGGGTGGGAATGTCGCGCGCAACAGATCGGCGGAACCTGCACCATCTCGGCGCGTCGCACTCACTGTGCTCACCAGATGATGCACCATGGCATGACGTTTCGGCCGACAGAGCCGCTCCACACGGACCGTCCCAGGCTCGGCGATCCGCCCCAAGTCGTTGCGCACCAAGTCGCAAATCATGATGTTCTCGGCTCGATCCTTGTCGCTCAGCAGCAGCTCTCGCAGCAATGCGCGGTCGGCTGTCTCGCTCCTCGGGCGCGTGCCTTTGATCGGGCGGCTCTCCACGTGGCGTCCGCTGATCCGCAAGAAACGTTCGGGAGAGGATGAGACAATCGTTGCTCCGGGCAAGTCGGCGTAAGCCGAAAAAGGTGCGGGAGCGATCAGCCGCAGAGCCCGGTGCAAAGCGGCAGTATCGGGTGCCCCAGTCAGTTCGAGTCGCTGTGTGAGATTCACCTCGTAGGTCTCGCCTTGGCGAATCAGGGATTGTATGCGTTCAACCGCCTCGAGATAAGTGTCCCGATCAAGTGACGAATCGATCTCGGGCGGCAGAGCTCGTGGCGGCTCCGTCGAAAGCGGCGGTTTCGGTGTAGTGACGTTGTTTCGATGGACGGGACTTGCTGGTGCCTCGAGTGCCCGCAGGAAAGGTCGCATTGCGCCCATGCGCCCCTCGGCCAGCAGCGCCCGGCCGGAGCGACGATCGTACAGCATGACCGCTCCGAAGAGACGGGCGCGCACAACCGCTTCCCCCGGCTCCTTAGCCGGCAGGTGCGCGAAAGAGCGAGGCTCGAGCAGGCGGATCAACTCGTGAGAGAGCGAGACAATTGCGCCTCCCGCGAGCGGCAAGGGTCCCGGGTCAGAAGGACCGACAGCCCGCGCCAGCTCATCGAGCGCATCGAGCGGATCGGCGACCCACTGGTGGATCGGTCCTTGATCGGGGCTCGTCAGACGGAGCTCCGCTTCGCCGGGCGCGATCTCGCGAGCCTGGAAGCTCGCGACCGGCTCGAGAAAGAGCAGCGACCAACGTGCCACCGGGCCCACCGGCCCCGCCGACTCGAGCAGGCAGGCCCCCGCGGGGTAGCCGGCCCGATCGAGAAGTTCCGCGGGCGTCGGCGAGCCGACCGGCAGGTGCAGGATTCGAGGCGTTGCGCGCCGCTGCTCCCGAGGCACGAGGGCATCGAGCACCCAGTCCGGCACGGCCGCGTCACGGGAGCGGACTTCGCGGCCCGGTTGTGCGGAGATCATGTCCGGTGCTCCGGGGACGACTCTCGGCGGAAAAGAGCAAGCGCGGCATCGAGCCGCTCAGCGAGCTTCCGCGTCAAGGGCCCCGGGCACTCTTCGCCGACAGGCCCTCCATCGATCGACACGACCGGCACGATTCCGATGCCCGAGGAGGTGATGAAAACCTCGTCCGCGCCGAGGACCCGGTCTAGCCTACGACGCACTTCTCGAAATGGGATCCCCGCATCAGCAGCGTCACGAATCACGAAGTGGCGGGTCACACCGGGCAGTGCGCCAAGGTCGAGCGATGGAGTTCGCAGCTTCCCTACCTCGGCCCAGAAAACATTGCTGTGCGCTCCTTCCACGACATGCCCCTCGGGGTCGAGAAGCAGGGCTTCGTGTGCCCGGTGGGCCAGGGCGGCGCGATGCGCGAGTCCCAGCGGTTGGAAAGAAGTCGATTTCATCGCCGGGCGCGATGACACGGCCCGAACGACATCGCTGACCACCAGGCGCGCGAGTCCCCCCGCCGGAGGCTTCGAAAGCGCCCGCAGATGAACCACCATCGTGGGCCCCCGCGGCGCCCCGCTACCGTCCGCCGCGGCGAGCTCTCCGCGACTGATCGTGACGCGCGCGAGGCATTCCGGTCGGTCTTCCCGCGCTGTCAGCTCACTGACGATCGCACTCAGCTCGCTCAGCGGCGCCGGCTCCGGGATACCGGTGGCTGCAAGGCCGGAGCGAAGACGCTCCATGTGCGCCCCAAGCCGGAATAGCCGGCCTCCCGCGACGCGCACAGTCTCGAAAAGGCCGTCACCGAGCAGAAAACCCACGTCTAGCGCCGAAATCTTCGGCTCCTCGGTGAACACACCGTTGACGAAGGCGATCAAGGCCGTAGCTCCAGCGTCATGCCCGCCGCATCGAAGACCGTCTCGCCACCCGGCCCGTCCACAATTTCCACGGCCACTCCGTGGAGACCCGGCGCCATCGGAGGGATCGAACGTACGATCGAGACCGATCGGCTCTCGCCCTGGGCGAGCGTGCCGAAGGGCAGCTCCAAGCGGGGAACGCCGTCGAGCACGATCCGCAGCCGCGCGTCGATCGCCGAGCCGGAGCGGTTCGCCGCGGAAACCGTTGCTTCCACCGAGTCGCCCGCGCGCGCGCCGAGCACGGCGGCGGGCTCCAAGTCGATATCGACCACCGGCACCACACTTCCGTGCAGCGCCAAGTCATCGATCCACCAGCCCTCCCCCGCGAGGCTACCGTCTGACCCGAGATGCCACCTGAGCTGAATCTCCTGGCCCTCGAACTCGTCGAGCTGCACAACAACCCGGCTCCAATCGATCGCACCGGTCCAGCCCGGCTCCCCGCGTAGCGCGCCATTTCCGTTAGGGAAAGAGGGCTCCGGGTAGCCCCCCTCGGGGATGACGACACTCCACGTCGTGTCCCCTGTGATTGAGACACCCAAATTACCCCCGTCGAAGCCCTCTTCGGCTGCCATTTGGTGATGGAAACTCACTTGCGCGTCCGCGCCCAGCACCAGAAGCGGTGGCGAGATCAGACTCGCGTCGGCGTCGTTCGGGTAGCCGCCGAGCAAGGGTGCTCCCCAGGCGGCCGGAGCGCTGTTGAACGACGGCCCAGCCCCGTGGGTCCACACTCCCCCCTGCACACCCATGCCTCCATCCACCTGGTCGAAATCGTGGGTCGCAACGAGCGTGAGCGCGACGGCAATGGTGTCTCCCCCTTGCACCGTAAGCGATTCGGGCGCGGCGCCACGGAGCACGCCTCGCGCCTGAATTACGATCGTCGAATCCTCTGGCAGTCCCCCGACCTCGAAACTGCCGTCGCCAAGAACCGGCCCATGAGCCGCCTTCGGCAGAAAGCGAAGCGACGCAGCTGTCGGCGCTCCATCTTCGGTTTCAAGTGTTCCCTCGATGGCGCCGGTGAGAACTGCTGTCGCTTCGAGGTCGAGATCGGTGATTCCTCCCGGCGAGACCGAGGCCCAGGCCGTGTCGGGAGTCGCTCCCCACGCACTAGCCACAATCATCTGTTCGTTGCCACCGGGAAGCGGGAGCGAGTAACTCTGATCCACCTCGTCCACCAACACCTCGAATCCAATCTCGACCGCCGTGACCCGTGCGCTACGCGCCAAAGCCGCGTCTTCCCGAGGAAGATGAACGACCCCCCGAACGTGCCCGATCGATTCGTTGCGAACACCGATCGCCCCCCGAGCGTCGACGCGACCCCAACCGAACTCATCATCTCGTCCCGGCGCACCGAGATCTCCCGCCCCCAAAGCCAGAGAAAGCAAGAGATCGTCGCGCAGAGGCAAGAATGGACTCGCGGACGCAACCAATCCGGCGGCCCCCGCCACCAGTGGCGCAGCAAAAGATGTCCCACTCGGGTCCGCGTATCCACCGCCCTTGTCGGTCGTCCAGATCTCATCAGCCGGCGCGCTGAGCTCGATTTCGGCCCCGCGAGCCGAACTGGCCCAGAGCACATCGCCCCGCGTGGTCCCCGACACCGCTACAGCGTCGGGTAGCGACGCCGGGTAGCCCACCGCGCCCCCCGTATTGCCCGCGGCCGCAACCAGCAGCACACCCGAGCGACGCGCCTCGGCGACCGCCGCGTCGATCGCCTGCGATGGCGACACTCGAAGCGACATAGTAATGATGTCCGCCCCCATATCGATCGCGTATATGATCGCGTCATCCAACACCTCCGAAAGAGGTTGGTTCTCGCCGATCTGCAACGCCATCAGGCGCACACCGCCTTCTCCCGCCCATCCGCCCGCGATCCCGGCAACCCCTTCGCCGTTAGAGCTACGCGCCGCGATCGTTCCCGCGACCAATGTTCCATGATCCGACAACGTAGGTCGCGGATCGTTGTTACCGTTGGCGAAATCCCAACCCCAGAGATCGTCGACGAACCCGTTATCATCGTCGTCGATCCCGTTCGCGACCTCATCGCTATTCCGCCAAGCGGTGCCGACCAGGTCGATATGCTCGAGCTCCACACCGGAATCTAGCGTGGCGATAACGATTCCCGGGTCCCCCTTCGAGATCCGCCAGGCGTCACGCGCCCCTATGTCGGCGCCGGGCGTTCCCCCCTCTTGCCCCGTGTTCTCGAGATGCCACTGGTCTTGGAACATAGGATCGTCTGGCATCGGAGGATCGACGCCCGAAATCAGCCACTCACCAAGCGTCGCGACCTCGGCCCACGCAACTTCGGGATCGAGCCCGAATCTGCGAGCAACTTCCCTCGGCGGCAGATCGCCAGCGTGAACGTCTACGATGCCAAGGCGATTGACCCGCTTTGCATCGAAACCATGTCGCCTGGCGATCGAAAGTGCGTCGGCCGCCACGCCCGATTCCGCTTGAAACGAGAGCGCTCCCGTTCGCGAGGCCGCCCGGTCAGAAAGTGTCCCCGTGCCGGTGGCTACACTCGCGGCGCACAAGAAGAGAGAAGCAAACGACATCACGTCTGATCCAGCGCGATCGTCGAGACCATCGCGTCGAAACGTTCGACATCGGCGTTAGCGGGGTTCTCTAGAGTGAACATGAAATAGGTGTCGCCATCTAAGAAGATCAACGAGAGCCGGCGCAGCCCGTCGCCAGGATCGGTGAAATCGAGCCTAAGCGCGCTCGCGCGACCGATTCTCAGCGCGCTGCGCGAATCGAAGCCTCCTACATGTCGAGAGATCTCGCTCTCCGCCCCCGCGAGACTGAATTCGTAGCCAACGACTATCGCCTTGATCGCCAGAGCCGCCAGATGGCTCGGTTCGGGCGGGTAGAACATCTGCAAGTAATCGGCCGGTAGCTCACGGGGCTCGCTCGGACGCCATTGCGGTGGCACCTTGAAGGCAATTCGATGCTCAGGGCTGCGCACCGAAACTCCATCGATCTCGAGCGCGGGTCGCGCACCGGCGAATCGAACCCCTCGCGACACATATTCGACGACTTCGAGATCGATGCGCCCCATCACGTCGAGCAGCGGAACGAAGCTGCTGCCGATCGCCCCGCCGGCCATCGAATCGACCGCGATTTTCACATGTGTCGCATCGACGGAGTCGAGCCCGAAGGCGGGATCGAGGGGGAACCAAACACCGGTGAACACCTCGGCCCACATGTGGTAGCCGAATGCGCCGCGAAAGTAGATCAATCCGCTGACCGCCCGGGCCGGAATGCCAACCGAGCGACAAAGTGCAGTGAGCAAGAGAGCATGCTCCGTGCAGTCCCCCTGCCGCCGTCGAAGCGCCTCGAGAGCCGAAGCGAAGCCAACACTAAAGCCCTTCTTGCTGATCGATCGGAACACCCACTGATTGAGGGTGCGGGCGGCGGCCAAGGGATCGCGCTCGCCGGCGATCTGCGAGCTCGCGATCCGGCGTAGCTCTTGGTCCCCCGACTGTATCAGAAGCGAAGGAGCCAGCTCGTCGCCCCACTCCTCCCCCGCATAAGGCAATTCATAGCTCGATTTCGGCTCCTCGGGGCGCCGGATCCGTAGCCGCAAAGCCGGATTCGACTCCGACGGATGCGTGCCAAGAGGGGCGTCGCCCCCAACCGACGCGGCCACCTCTCGCTCCTCGACTACAACCTGATTCGGCGGCCAGCTCAAACGGGCTTTGTGCGCGCTCCCCTCGCCGCGAGACTCCACTCGCAACAGAAGCACGTCCACGCCGCGCGGCCGGGGAATGCGCCGCTCAGACTCGACCAGGGTTTCGAAGATCAGATCGAGAGTGTAGTCGAGCGGCGGGCTCTTTGCCTCGGGCCGATTTGCAAGAACTGTCTCTTGAACGATCCCCATCAGCTCCGCGCGAGAACGCAACACACTTCCGGTCGCAATATCGCGCCATTCATCGGTCGCCATATTCGCTAGGCCCGAGATAGTCGTACGGGTGTGCAGCGCAGGGACCGCCCCCCTCGGCGAAGCGACATCTTCGATGCCGAGTAGCTCGACATCGACAGTCTGAATCGCCGCCATCTCGGGCAGAAAGGAACGATATCGAATGACGGGCGCCTCCAAGGCTAAGGCACGGGCGAGCAAGCGGTCCGCCGACCACGGAAAGACGAGACCGATGTCACCGATGTAGATGGCGCGCCGAGCGGCCGACTCGAGTCCCTTCGAGACGAGAACAAGTGAGTCCCCCTCGACAAGGGCGTGCGTCGATGTCGAGTTCGCCGCTACCGACTCGACGTAATCGACCGAAACCGGCCGCCCCGCGCGGGTCTCCACGAAACGGGCAGTGCTCGCCATCGTTACCTGCTCGCCGACCCGCCGCACCCGCATTTCTGTGTCGAGGGTCACGGCGATCCGATCGTTCCCCGCGGCCGCCACATCGACATGAAGAAACCCGACCTTCGTCGAGTCCATGAGCAGCTTATGCCACTCCTCGCGCGGCGGCTCGTGTGGAGGCCAGGCTTCGAACGAAATCGCGGGGGAGGCGCAAGAGAGGGCGGTGCAGAGAAAAAGAGCGATGAGGCGCATATCGGTTCTTGGATCGGGTGGCTAGCCAAGTGTTGGGCAAAGCCCATCTTGACCCAGGTGGGGATCAGGGCACCAGAGGAAATCGGTGGACATCCACGCCGCGCATCTCCCGAACATCCGAGATTGAGGCGATATGCGGTCGCGGATCCTTGACCGCCGAAGCGACGCCTACTCCAGCGGCCGCGCGACCTGGACGTGCTGGGCAGCCGGTGCTTCTGAACACGTGCGCCGGAGCGGGTGGCCCCGAAGCGGCGCGGGCTTGGTCATCCTCTTGAGCAGACACTTCGGATTCGAGATCGAATGCACTCTGCGCCTCCCCGGCCGAGGCGCCACCGACCCCCTGGACCCGAGCTCGAACTCGACCGGGACCCTTGCCGGCATCGATGCTCGGGTGGTGTGGATGCCGTGAGGGCTACAGATCCGACCTAACGACGCGGAAGCCCAAATAAGACTCCGTGCTATCGGGCGACGAGATGAAACGGTTCCCTGAGCGGCAGTTCCTGGCGATTGTGGCGAAGCTGCCACCGCGGATCACCTTGGCCGGGCCCGCTGGAGGACCGAGCGGGTCGATGACCGGGCCGGGAGGATAGTCACCTAACCAATCCCAGCACCACTCATGCGCATTTCCGCTGTTGTCGTAGAGTCCCCACGCATTCGGGGTCTTCTGTGCTACTTCCTTGGTGCCGTTTGGAGTGTTGTTCCCGCAGTACCAACCGATCAGGCTCAGATTCGGGTCGTTGCAGGCCGTGTCGGTGATATCTCCGTTGTAGAAGGCGGTCGAAGTGCCCGCGCGGCAGGCGTACTCCCACTCCGATTCCGTCGGTAGGCGGTAGCCGTTCGTGTCGGACAACCAGGTGACACCGGTCGTATCGATGTCGTAGGCCGGAGCGAGCCCGTCCAGGAGCGATGCTGCGTTGCAGTAGTCCACGGCGTCATACCAGCTCACCCGCTCCACCGGGCAATCGTCGCAGCCGCCGAAAAGACTGGGATTGGTCCCCATGACCGCGAACCACCCTGCCTGGGTCACCGGAGTCGTCGCCATCAGGAAGCTCTGCGAAATGGTGACCGTGTGCTCTGACTCGCTGGCGTAACGCCCAAGCTCGGAGAGGGGCGTTCCCATCGTGAAGGTCCCGGAGGGGATCCAGACCATGCCCTCGGGCGCGGGCAGATGCACCTGCATCAGATCGGTGCTGATCGGTACGGCGCGCCGACTGTCCTGTATTCTGCGCGCCGCCCGGGAGTGGGGCGCGGACAGCGCGGCCGAAACCCAACCCAGTGCGATTGCCAACGCGACCATGCGCAAACCTGTTCCATGAACACTCATGTCGATCTCCATCTCTGGTCTTGTTTCTTCGTTTCGTAGTTGCCGGCGTCCCCCGTCGCCTCACGCGCGCACAACCGGACGACCGGCGCCCACCCGAGGATAACCGCTCGCGGGCCGCCATGTCGGCCGGATTGGAATGGGGTTTCGAGATGAGCACTCGAAGCCCTCTTCGGCGCTTGCAGGTCTCCAGGAGGACTCGACACGACCAATGACATTGCGCAGGCGGTCGAGAGCCTCGCGAAGACCCTATGCCAGCTCGCCGCCGCACCGTGGTGCGCCTCGTCGACGATGATGAGGTCGAAGAAGTCCTCGGGGAACTTCGTCAGCCGCTTGTCCGCGGTCGTGCCGAGCTGCTGGATGTTGGTCAGGACGATGTGCGGCTTCTCGCAGACGGAAAGGTTGCCCGTGTCGAAAGGCCAGAAATCGAGACACGGCGGGCGTCGGTGTGCCCCTCGATCGCGGTCTCAAGAGGTGGCGGAGAGGATATGCCTCAACGCTCTCGGATCGAGCACCTGGATCGCCCTGCCCTCGATTCGGATCAAACTCCTCGATGCGAGCTGGGTCAACATGCGAATTAGTGGCTCTATCGCGGCAGGTAGACGATCACCGTCTCACGTGACGAGGATACCGTACCGCGGTCCGCTTCGTGGGCATTGCCGTCGGCTCGATTCCAGATCTGACGTATCATCTGTCCCCGAACGAAAATCTCGACACCCGTGAGGCTGATATGGCGACCGATCAAGAGATCATGGAGATCTGGCCGGAGCTGGGCTGGATCGAAGACGACGAGTTGCAGGGGAAGACATTGGCGACGTGGCGGCTCGCATTCGAGCGCAGTCCGCTCGGGCCGAAAGACCTGCTGGAGATTCCCTTCACCCTGCATGTGGAGAACTGCGAGGTGAGCTTCATGGCGCACAAGCGGCTGGTGGTGCAGATCGCGCTTCAGTGCGCCGAGAAGATCGGGCAGTTCATGGGCGAAGCGATGCCGCTCGACCGCGATACGCTGATCGCCGGCGCGATTCTGGCCGATGTGGGCAAGCTGCTCGAATACGAGAAGGTCGGGGGCCAGGTGAGGCAATCGCGGCGCGGCCAGTATCTCCGCCATCCCTTCACCGGGGTCGGGCTGGCTCAAGAATGCGGGGTGCCGGCGGAGGTCTGCCACATCATCGCGACCCATGCCGGCGAGGGGAATCTGGTGAGGCGAAGCCCAGAGGCATATGTGGTTCATCACGCGGACTTCATGACCTATGAGCCGCTCGTGAAGGGGCTCGTGTTCGCTGGCGAGTGACGCCTCCGATTCCAGCGGCCTGGAACGAGATCGGATGGCTGACGGATGTCGTGGAGCGCGGCGGCCGTGCTTTCGCCGTAGGCGGGGCGGTGCGCGATCTGCTCCTGGGCTTGCCGGCCCGCGATCTCGATGTGGTCGTGGGGGGGGTGCCGCGTGAGGCTCTTCGAGAGATTCTGCGATGCCACGGTGCGGTGGACGAGGTCGGGGCGGACTTCGCGGTCTTCAAGTGGAGGGGGCGGGGCGTTGCGGCGATCGATGTAGCACTGCCCCGAAGAGAGCGCTCCACAGGGCCCGGCCATCGGGACTACGAGGTTCAGGGCGATCCGGAGATCGCCATCGAAGAGGATTTGGCGCGGCGGGACTTTACGATCAACGCGATCGCGGTGGAGCTGCCCTCGGAGAAAATCGTAGATCCGCTGGGCGGCCGCTCCGACCTCGATGAGCGGCTCTTGCGAGCGGCGGGGGAGCCACTGGAGCGATTCCGCGAAGATCCGCTGCGGATCCTCCGCGGGGCCGGTTTCGTGGCTCGATTCGAGCTCGCCGTGGACGGGGCGACGCGCGCCGCGATGACCGAGGCGGCTCCGCTGCTCGAAACGGTCGCGGCGGAGCGGATGGCGAGCGAGCTGATCAAGCTGCTCCTTCGGTCGAGGCGCCCATCACCGGGACTGCGTCTGCTTTTCGATGTGGGCGCGATGCGGTGGCTGCTGCCGGAGCTGATAGCGGGGGTCGGCTTCGATCAGAGGAGCCCGCACCACCATCTGCCCGTGGATGAACACACGCTGCTGACCGTCGACGAGGCGGCGGCTCGGAGCGACGATATCGTCGTGCGGGTGGCCGCCCTGCTCCACGATGTGGCGAAGCCGAGCTGCTTCAGCGAGTACCCGAACCGCGAGGGTCGAGTGGTCGGTCATTTCCACGGCCATGAGAAAGAGGGGACGCGGATGGCGAGGCGGGCGATGTCGCGGCTGCGCATCTCATCCGCCTCGGGGTTCCCGCGGGGTGGCGTCGGCGAGGTGCTGGCGCTCGTGCGGCACCACCTGGTCTACCTGCGCGCCGACGCTTCGGATCGCGCACTGCGCCGCTTTCTGACGCGGGTGGGCAGCCTGAAGCGAATGCGGCGCCTGCTCCTTCTGCATAGGGCCGATCGCGCGGCCCATTCCGGGGGCGAAGAGGACGCGGCCATCGACATGCTCGAAGCCCGCATCGACGAGCTGGCACACGATATGCCGCTCTCGCCCCACGATTTGGCTCTGCGCGGCGGTGAACTGGTGAGTCTGCTCGGGCTCCGCGGGCCCGCGGTAGGGCTCGCCCAGCGGTGGCTCATGGGAGAGGTGATCGACGGGCGGCTGCCGAACGACCGGGGGGCGCTGCTGAAGGGGGCCAAGAGGTGGGCGGAGGGGGATAGCGCCGTCTGGTGATCGCCGACTCACCCCTCCCAGTCGTTGCCCCGCTCGATTCGCACCGCTTCTCGGACGAATTCCTTGGGGCGTAACCTCCTGACTCCGGCGAGTCCACCGCCACGGGGAGGATCGGCCGCCCGGCTCCGTGCTACGGTCGGCTGGGGTGCCTGGAATGGCACCGGAAAGGTCGATCGCGATGCGCAAACCGACGGAAGACCACTGCCGGGTCTTCGCGCTCGCGGTCGATGGAGCTCGAGAGCAACGCAAGCGAGAACGTCCGGTGAGAGCATGGCTAAAGGCAAGTCGTTGAGGGAGAACGCGGGCGGCGCTCCCTGGTTCTTGGCCTGCGCGGTGGCCCTGAGCCCCGCTGGCTGCGGGAGCGACGAGGGGCCATCGGTCGATGGGGATCGCAGCTCCTTCTCGGGAGAGCAGAGAGACGCTGCGGCGCCACCGGCGGGCCCAATCGTCCCCCTGCGGAGCACGGAGTTCGACGCGGCACTGTTCATTCGCGCCTTCGCCTCCTACCTGGAGCTGACGAGCAGCGGAGCGATCGATGGCGATCTGATCGAGGCGGCGATCGAGGAGAACGATTACGAGGGGAGGGCGTTCGCCTCCGCGCTCGACCTGCTGAATCTCGAGCTGGAGGAGCGGGGGGAGCGCCCGATCCCGAGACCCTTGCCGGAAGGTCTCGGCTTGGATCTTCCGTTCGGGCCGGTCCCGCGGGCGAGAGGGCCGGACGGGGGCCTACCTCGGCCAAGAGTCGGTGGCGTAGAATGAGCTTCGGGCCGGCGGAATCGGCACCGAGAATCGCAGATGACACCGAAGCCGAATCGAAACAGAGCGGGAGCATGAGAAGCCGTGTTCTGTACGGGGCGGCTTCGCTGGCATGGACGGCCTTGGTGATATTCATTCTGTCGCCCGGTGGACCGGCGGGGATCGAGTGGGGGTTCCTTCGCGGCGACCGGCCGGAGGGTGGCGAGGCTCTTCTTCCCCCCCTCATCCTGGGCCTGGACCGAGACGGGGACGAGCGCGTCTCCCGCGACGAGTTTCATGTGTTCGAGCGTCTCGATCTCGACGGGGACCACTTTCTCGATAGCGAAGAGGCTCGTGCGGGAAACGAGGTCTCGCGGGGGGAACCCGCCCGCGGCGGAAGCCAGGGCGCGGAGCTGATCCGGCCGCTACCGGCGCACGACCGCGACGGAGATATGCGCGTCTCGCCGAGCGAATTCCCCGGTCCACGCCACCTCTTCGATCGATTGGACAGGGATGGTGATGGCTTTCTCGACCTCGGAGGCGGAGCCCCGGGGAGCGCGCTGCCCAGCAAATGGCTCGGAACGAAAGACCGATCGCGGCGACGGAGGATGGAGGATCCGCTGGAGTTCGTCCCAAAAAGCGATAAGCGGGTCGGTGAGACGCCGCAATCGCGGTGAGATCAGGGGCTCTTCCGATCGATGAAACCGAGATCAGAGGCCAGTGCGAAAGCTAGACGCAAGCGCGGCGGTACAAACTCCTCGCGTGTGCTGGTCGTTCTGGCCGGCGTCGCGGGTCTGGCCCTGGCGGTGTTCATTGTCAAGCAGGGAGAGCTCGGCAGTATCCCAGCGAAGGCCACCGACCGCTCCCGGAGCACGGCGGACGGTCCCCCCTTCCTGATTCAGGGGCTGGATCGGGACGGGGACCAACGCATTTCATGGAGGGAGTTCCACATTTTCGACCGCCTCGATCTGAATGGAGACGGGTTCGTGGATGCCGACGAAGCGAGGTCCAGGATGCGAGCGCGGCGTTCCGATCCGTAGGAGCCGACTAGCCGGAATCACCTCCTCCGAAGGGGTCGACAACCTCGCCGACCGGCTGCTCCCGCCTCTCACGCGCCGCCTCGACCACTGCGCTGCGCAGCCGCGCCAGCCATGCGCGTTCTTGTATATCTCTCTCCGAGAGTTCGTCGAGGATTGCCAGCGCCGCCTCGTAACGCCCTTCGGAGTAGAGCCCCTGGGCGTCCACGAGCCGGATGCGACTCTCGAGGGACAGCTTCCGGGCGAGCAGGTGGTCGTCGAAGTTCGGTTTCTTCGTGTAGCCCGCGAGCGCGCCATCGCCCTGTCCTTCGAGCTCAGCGAGCCACTCTCTGGCGGCCTGCTCGGCGACGATCGGGTCGTCGGTGAGCCCGACGCTCTCGGAAACGACGTCGAGCTCCACGACCGGAGCCTGGAGCGGTGGAGCGAATCCGGCTTCCGCGGCGAAATCGAGGAAGGCCTGGTTGAACTTCCTGAAGCGAAGTCGGGCGTCGATCCGGATCGGGGCGGTCACGTCGCGTTCTGTGAGATCGACGATGAAGGGGAACTCGTCGTAGTACTTGGCCGGGACGACGTGGAGCTCGTCTTCGCTGAACATCCAGTTTCGGTGCCGGTCGAGCTCCAGCGCACGTCCCTCTTGATCGTGCGGCATGACCGTGTAGACGTAGGTCGAGTCGTGATCCAGATGACCATTCTCGTCCAAGAGCCCGTAGCTGAAGAGCGCGTCGCCCGAGCCGTCGGTGACGATCACTTCGGTCCACGATTCGATGAGGTCGGCCTCCGGACCGGCGGGGAAAATGTGCCCCACTCCCTTGTTGATGACGCGAACGATGAACTCCAGCCTGTCGTGTGGCCGGACATCTTCGGGCGCCACCACGTCGAGCACCATGTTGTCGTTCTTCATGAACTCGCGGGTGAGGCGGTCCTGATCCTCGAGGCCGTAGAGCATCGGAGTAACCAGATTCGCCGCCAGCGTGCGGTGATCGGCAATCGTGCCTTTTGCGAGGGCCGAGACGTCGTTGTGAGTCTCCACCTGCGGCATATGACAGTCTTGGCACTCCTTCTTCTCTTCCCCGGCGGGTGGGTGGTTGTACGGGCTCGCCTCCCAATAGGAGTATTGGAGCCGCTTATGGCAGCCGACGCAGTACTCCGAAGTCTCGTAGAAGGGCGTGTCGAACATCGCCATGTGATGTTCGGGCTTGTTGTTGATCAGAGTCTTGTTCAGCCAACGCCCGACCGGATGGTCCGAGAAAGCGAAGAGATAACGGTTCGGTGGTGGGGAGACCGAGTAGTCGCCCCCCCCGCCGCCCGCCACGTCGCCCATCGATGTGATCCGGTGACAGAGAATGCAGGAATCCCCCTCCCACTCCTCAAAGCTCGGTAGCCCGGCGCCCCGGTCGATCTCCCCCGCGATCAGCGCCACCGGAGTGTGGCATCCGGCGCAGAAGCGGAAGCTCTCGCGCCCCTCGTGGATGTCGCGCACCTCGTCGATCTGGAGCGAGCCGCGGTCACCGAGAAACTCGCCCTTGCGGGCCTCTTCCATGAAGAGCGACTGCACGGCGCCGAAGATCGGTGTGGGGGTGCGATAGTGAACCGAGTCTTTGAATTGGACGAGTGTCTCGACATGGCAACCCGAGATACCGCAAGTCTCGGATCGGAGAAAATGCTCTGGCTCGTAGAATCCGCCGGACGCGGTTTGAATGCGGCTCGGATAGAAGGGGTCGTCGCCGAAGGAGTAGCTGTACCCCTCGACCATCCGGTCCACCGGGGGCTCTTCGTAGAAAGCGGCATAGGCGATGGTGGCGGCCACCAACACCACACTGGCCACGCCGACCTTGGCGCCGATCTTCCACAATGTCTGGCCCAGAAGCACCCGCGCCTTCGGCTTCTCGGTCAGCTCGCCCATCCAGAGCCGGACTGTCGTGAAGACGTAGAAGCCCAGCGCGGCGAAGCCGTAGAGCGAGACCACTGTATGGGACAGCCAGAGCCAGTAGATCCCGGAGATCCCTCTGAAGGTCAACCAGATCCCGGAGATGAGCGCGAATGCCATCGACAGCACACAGCTCCAGCCGAGCCATGTGAAGCCTGGTCGTTCCACGATCGGTGCGTAGCGGCGGTGCCTGCGCCAGAACATCATGCAGGGGAACACGAAGGGGAACCCCGCCAAGATGTGGAAGAGGAGCAGGGTCATGTCGAGATGCGTCAAGTCGTCGATGAAGAGCAGGTAGAGCCCCCCGAACGACTCGACGACCACGAGCGCCAGTCCCAGCCAAAAGTACTTCGATTCCCAGTCATTACGCCGCTCGATCCGCATCGCTTCTCGGACGAATTCCATACGGTTGATCCTCGTGAACGCTGCGAATCCCCCGATTCTGCACGTGCACTAATACTCGCATGTTCGGGGCCGGCTGTCGAATGTCGCAACTGCGCGCGTGGTTCGCCGGTGAGGATCGCAGCGTCTCTCATCGGCCGGTGTCGCGCAGAGAAGTGGTGATGCTTCGGAGCAGCTCGTTGTAGAACGGCTGGCGTTCTTCAGAGCTTTGCGGCGCAACCCCCCGATGCTCAATGATGCCTGTGGCTCGCGGAGGTGACATTTGTCACCGCTCACGCCCGGTGCCGCCGGAGGCTCAGAAGCGAAGATCGAGTCGAAACGCGTAGAACGCTCCGTTGAAGCCGAAAGGACTCGCCCTGGGGTATTGGAAGATCTTTCCCTCTCCGGAGAAGGGGTGGCCTTGATCGGTGGTGTAGTCAGGGAAGATGTCGAAGATGTTGTGCCCACTGAAGCCGATACGGACCGGATCGCTTAGCTGATAGGTGAGATCGATGTCGGTCAGCCACTTCGCGCCGAAGGTCGGATCGCTCGTCGAATCGTTGATATCGACGACACCCTTGATCGATCCGAATCGAATACCCCTGGCGACACATCCGATCGCGCCGCGCTGATAGGTCGCACTCAAAATCACTGTCTCGCCCGGTTGATACTCCTCGATCCGCACCCGCGCCCAGCGATTCAAGACGACGTCTTCGCCCGCCTCTCCCAAGACCAGGGGCGCTTTGATGTCGCCGACAATTCTGGTGCGGTTCAGGTGGCATTGGGCGCTCAGATCGAGCCTTCCACCCTTGCCCAAGTCCCAATCCACACGCGCCGAAAGATCGGCGCCTTGGGTTCGGGTGTCGACCGCGTTGGTGAAGTAGCGGGCTCCCGCGACATTGTGCGATTCCAGTAGATCGAGCGCACGTTGCGGTTGTCCTGCGGGGTTCTGAAGAAGCCGCCGGCCTCGCTCTGCCTGTAGCTCGTCCCGCCGAAGAAGTAGCAAGTAGCCGCGTCGGAAGAAGGCAGCTCACCGTTGAACATCACAAGCCGATCCAGGGTCTGCGGGTCGCCAAGCCGAAAGGTGACCAGATCGTTGAGGCTCGGCTCGTCGTTGCGGGGATCGCCGTCGAAGTACTGCTGCCTGCCATCCACCCCGGCGCGGCTGGTGCGCTCCCTGTCCCGGATCTCTCCCGTGACATGGATGAAGCCATCCCCGAGCAGGGACTCACCCAAGCCGTAGTCCATCTGCATCACCTCGCCGTCGCCGATGCGGGTCTGCCCCCAAGTGGCCGAGGAATGGGCCTCTCCGTCCGCCCGCAGCACGATATTGATGATGCCGGAGATCGCGTCGGACCCGTACTAGGCGGCCGCACCGTCACGCAACACCTCGATTCGGTCGATCGCGCGGAGCGGAATGGTGTTGAGGTCGACGCTAGTGCAGCCGCGCCCGACGGAATCGTTGATGTGAATCAGCGCCCCGGCATGGCGGCGCTTCCCGTTGATCAGCACGAGCACCTGATCCGAACCCATACCACGTAGCGTGAAGGGGCGGGCGTGGTCGGTGCCGTCTTCGATCGTGGAGCGCGGGAAGTTGAACGAGGGGAGCAGCCGCTGCAACACCTTACTCAGCTCTGCGTAGCCGGTGCGCTCGAGCTGCGCCGCGGTGATCACGGTGACCGGAACGGGGGACCCGGAGAGAGCGCGCTCG
>CAZFNT010000014.1:0-18846 GCA_964520315.1 uncultured Gemmatimonadota bacterium | reverse complement strand
TGAGCCACGGTTTCTAGATCATGAGCAGCCACATCTTCCCCCTACTCCTCGCGACCGTGGTCGCGTCACCCAATCAGCTCGATGTCCAGCTCCCGCCCGAAGGGGTCTTGGTCTCGAAGCTCGACAACGGGCTCACCCTCGTCGCCATCGCGGATCCGACCTTGCCGATGCTCGGGGTCAATGTCGTGGTGAAAGTGGGTTCCGCGACCGAGACGATCGCCACGAGCGGATCGTCGCACATGCTGGAACACCTGTTGTTCAACGGCACGGAGAAGCGGACGCAAGAGGAGCTGTACGCCGATGTAGATCGCTTCGGGGGCTACAACAACGCCAACACGAGCCGCTTCTACACCAACTTCATGATGCTAGGTCCTTCGGAAGCGCTGGAAACGATGGTGGAGATCCAGGCGGACATGTTGCAGCATTCGACGCTGCCCGCCGACAAGTTCGAGAAGGAGCGGGGGATCGTCATCGAAGAGATCGTTCAGGGCCACGATCGGCCCGGTGAGGCGGCGGAGCGCTTTTTCTACGAGAAGTGTTTCGACTCGAGCGCGCTCGCCATGCCCGTGCTCGGCAACCCGAGCACGATCGAGCGGCTGCGGCGCGACGATCTGATGCACTTCTACAAGTCCTACTACGTTCCGAACAACATGGTAATGAGTGTAGTGGGAGGATTCGATCCCGACACGCTCGCAGCCGTTCTCGATCGCCATTGGGAGCACGCCCGCGCCCAGCCGCTGCCCGCTCAAGAGATCGGCAGGTCGTCTCCCCTCGGCCGATCGTGCTCGCATGTACGGCGAGGTGAGGGGCCGACCACATCGATCCGTCTGGCCTTCGACGCTCCGGCCTACGGAGACCGGGGGCAGCTCGCATTCGAGGTCGGTGTGTCGCTACTCGAGGCGGCGCTTCCGGCGGAGCTGCGCGACACGGCGGCCGAGCGCCTGACTGGGTTGGGCCTGCACACGCTTCCGTGGCCACCGAGCGGTAAGCTCGTCATCACCGCCGAGCTGGATGCCGGCGAGGATCCCGCCGCGGCGATCGGTGCCCTCGAGGGCGCGATCCGCCGCTGGGCGGACCGATCGGAAGAGCAGATCGACCCCGAGAAGCTGGCCAGAATCGCGGCGATGGAAGAGGCCGAGGCGGCGGGGCTCCTGGAGAAGCCGCACTACTACGGCATCGCGAACGCCGAGCGCTACGCCCTCACCGATCCGGACGACGTGCAGCTCACACTCCCGGCGATCGCGAGGCTCTCACCGGAAGAGGTAGTCGAGGCGATTCGATCGCTCGCCGATCGATCCGTGCTATCGACGACTCTGCTCGGAAGAGCAGCATCGACCGCCGGCGAAAAGGGGCCGCGCAAGGTTGCAACCGAGCGTCTAGTCCTCGAGAGCGGGCTCACGCTGATCGTACGCACCAACCCTTTCGCGAAGGTGTTCGCGGCCCACTTTCTGGTACGGGATCGCGCACTGATCGAAGGGCCTGAGCGTGAGGGGTGGATCGACCTGATCCACCGCATCATCGCCGGTGAGGGCGGGGGCAAAGAGGCTAGCCGCTTCGAAGAGCGCTTGTCGGCGCTCGGAGGGAACCTCAAGGCTTTCGATTCCCCCGGAATCCCATACGACGACTACTACACCTCGCCCCGATACTCCTTTCTGAGGGTCGAGTCTGCGCCCCGCAACGCCGAAGCCGTGTTGAGCCTGATCACCGAACGGATCCGGCCGGCGCGCCCCTCGGCCGACGCTCTGCACAAGGTGCTTCAAAGGGCGGGGACGGGAGCAATCGACCGCGAGATCTCGGCTCGAGCAACCTCACGCAGACTATTCGACGGGGCGATTCTCGGGGTGGACCATCCGCTCGCGCGATCGCCCGAGTTGCCGGCCGGCGCGCCGGCCGATCGAATCGAGACGGCGGCGCTTCAGGCCCTCTGGGCCGAGGCTTTCGCCCCCTCGAATCTCGTGGTCTCGGTGGTGACCAATCTTCCGCCCGCAACGATCGCAAGCTCGCTCGAGGCGGCCCTGAAATGGAAGGGCAGCACCGCGGAGCGCTCTTGGCCCGAGATTCCGGTCACCGATGCATCGACTTCGCTCTCGGAACAGCTCGGCAAGGAGCAGGCCTCGCTTCGCTGGGGAGCCGTCGTGCCCATCGCGCCCGGCGACGAGACGGCACTCAGGCTAGCGGTGAGCGTGCTCTCTTCCCGTCTCCAGAACGACTTGCGCGAGACGCGAGGGCTGGCGTACTCGCTGGGTGCGTCGGTCCTTGTCGCTGGAGATCGGGCCTGGATCGAGATCGGAGGAGGAACACGGCCAGAGAATGTTGACGAGTTCAAAGCCGGAATCGAAGAGATCGTCTCCACGATCGCGTCGCAAGGCACCAGCAGCGAAGAGCTGGAGATCGCCCGCCGCGCCCTGCTCGGGCGCATGCGAATGCGTCAGCTCTCGAGCATGAGCCAGGCGTTTCGGCTTGGCGTCGGTGAGGCGCTCCACGGCTCGCACAAATGGAACTCCATGCGAATCCGGGAGCTCGCCGAGGTCGAGAAGGACGCGGTCGATCTCGCCGCGGATCGCTACCTGCGACCGGTTCACACGGTCGAGGTCGTAGTCAACTGATTCGCTACCACATCACCTGTTCGATGTGCTTCGCCTTCGGTGCCTGCGCCAAGTTCTTCCTGCCGAACTTCTCTTGCACGGTGGCGCCGACTTCCGCGCCCGACTTACCGATACTCAACATCTCCTCTATCTCTTCCACCATCGCGGCTACCCATGCGGGATAACGCCTCGGGACCTCACCACCACCGCCATAGGGGACCCATGGCGCGAAGGTGTCGAGCAGATCATGGACCTTCTCGTCGGGGATATCGAGCGTCTGGGCGATTTCGGGAACGGTAACCATCGGCGACCTCATCAGCTGCGGAGATGAGACGCCCATCACGGCGCGACGAGGCTCTCGACCCCGCGCGAGCCGCCGGAGCCTCTGGCTCACGACGGGTCCCAACTCCTGGTAAGAGACACGCCGCGCGGGCGCGTCGAGATCGAACGAGCATACCCCTCTAATCTAATCCACCGACGCCGTCTTGTCACTACCGCGAGCGTCTATTTCGGGGGATCTTCGAGGTGCGCGGCGAGGGAGGAGAGCAGGCGCACGCCCACACCGGTGGCACCCTCTCTCGGCTGATAGGGGCTTTTGTTGTAGATCAGGGCGCGCTCCATCAGTGCGGAGCTCGCGATGTCGATATGAGCCCATGCTTTGACGACGTCGAAGTCGACGAACTCCTTCAGGAACACCGCGGCTGTGATCGCTCCCGCACCGGTTGCCCGGTCGGTGCTGCAGTTCGCCAAGTCGGCCACGTCGCTAGCGATCTGCACCTTGTAGTCGTCATCGATCGGCATGCGCCAGAGCCATTCGCCCGCCTCGCGCCCGGAGGCGAAGAGCTTGGCGGCGAAGGCGTCGTCCTCATCGGTCGAATTGGCGTGCGTGAAGAGCCCCGAGACGAAATGGCCTAGCGCGACGACGATCGCGCCTGTCAACGTGGCGATGTCGACCAGGAAGGCGGGCTTGTAGCGCTGGCAGGTGTAGCTCAACGAATCGGCCAGCAGCAACCGCCCCTCGGCATCGGTGTTGGTGATCTCGACGGTTCGCCCATGATGGGAGCTGAGCACGTCACCGGGCTTGTATGCCTTACCGCTCACGAGGTTCTCGGAAAGCGGCATGACGCCGACGACATTGAGATCGAGCCTCTGCTGGGCAATCGAGCGCATGGCGCCGAGCACGGCCGCGGCTCCGGCCATGTCACCGTACATCCTCGTCATTCCCGAGCTCGGCTTGATGTTGTAGCCGCCCGAATCGAAGGTGACGCCCTTTCCTACGAGAGCCATATCCCACCCGCTCGACTCGCCGCGAGGTGCATAGTGCACGATGGCCACACAGGGATTCTCATTCGATCCCCGCCCCACGCCGAGGTGCAGGCCCATCCCCTCTCGCTCCATGTCGTCGGAGCTCAAGAGCTCGAAGGAAAGCTCCGGTTCTGAATCGGCCACCCTTTTCGCCTCGTCGGCGAAGCCCAAGGGGGTGAGATCTTTCGCCGGCGTGTTGACCAGATCCCGCGCCAGACAGGTGCTCGTCGCCCTGGCGACGCCGTTCTCGATCGCGTCCGCCAAGGCCCCTTGATTGCCATCGGTCAGAAGGTAGACGTCGGCGATCGGCACGTCATTGGGAGCCGCGTCGTCGCTCTTGGTCTTGTACCGATGAAAGCGGTAGGTGCCGAGCATCGCGCCCTCGACGATCAAGCGCCCCGATACTTCAGGGGCAACGCCGAAATCGGTGAGGTCATCGGCGGCGAACGCGCCCAACCCCTTGCGCCGGAACTGCCTCGCGGCGATAGCGATCACCGACCTCAGTCGATCGTGCAACCGATGCTGATGGCGGATCTTCGACCTCTTCCCGAGCCCCAGGAGCAGAATCCATTCGAATCCATGCACGTCCACGGCGCCAGGCAGAAGATTGAACTCCTTGTAGCGCCCGCTGACTCGTTGATTGGTCATCAGCTCGACGACCGCATCAGCCGTTCCCTCACCCAAGTGCTTGGCGAGATGCTCGCGGTTGATCTCGAGCTCCTCGAAGATCGTCACCATGAGGTTCGTCGTCGTACGATCGCTCAGAGGGACTGCGTGGAAGTCGATGTTGCGGTGCATGGCTGTCGGTCTTTCTGCGTCTGACGCGTCGAACAGCGTCAGACCGGCACGGCCTTGTAGCCGTAGTTGATGATCCCCGCCTCGCCCTCCTCGTAGATCTTCCGGAACTCGAGACTAACAGCAAGACCGATCTTCAGCTGCCCGTCCACGAGATCGGTCACCTGGACGTTGATGCGGGGGCCATCATCCATCTCGACGACGGCGACAGCGTACGGCGCCTGGTCTTTGAAGGGCGCCGGTGGTACGCGGATCACCGTGTGCGTGAGCACTTTGCCGGTGCGTCGCATCGCCTTGGTGGTGAACTCTCGACACCCGCACGAATCGCAGACCAGACGAGGTGGATAGAACCACTTGGCGCACTGATCGCACACCGCGGCCTCGTATCGGTAACGCTGAGGGTACTCCCTCCATGCTCTGGCCGATGACATCTACATCGCCTCCATAATGTGGACGAGTGCACTGGCTCCGGTGCCGCCTATGTTCTGGACCATCGCGACCTTGGCGTCTTCGACCTGGCGATCTCCGGCCCCGCCGCGGAGCTGCTCGACGGCCTCGATGGCTTGTGCCACGCCGGTGGCGCCGACAGGGTGGCCCTTCGACTTAAGGCCGCCGCTCGTGTTGATCGGAATCCGCCCGCCGATCGCCGTCTCACCCGCCTCGACAGCCTTGCCGCCTTGCCCCTTCTCGACCAATCCCAGGGCCTCGGTGGCCATGATCTCAGCGATGGTGAAGCAGTCGTGAACCTCGCAGAGGTCGATCTGCGCGGGGCTCTTGCCCGCCATCTCGTACGCATTCTGCGCGGCGCGCGTCACGGCATCGAGCGAACTCATGTCGGCGCGTGAATGGAGGGCGATCGTGTCGGTGGAGAACCCGGAGCCTATGATCCGCACGGGCTGCTCGCCGCCAAGCTCGGCGGCCCTGTCGGCCGGACAGAGGATCAGGGCCGCGGCGCCATCGGTGATCGGAGAGCAGTCGAGTATGTGCAAGGGGTCGGCTACCAGGACCGATCCCAGAACCGCCTCGACCGTGGTCGGGTGCGGATACTGCGCCAGCGGGTTCATGGAGCCGTTGGCGTGGTTCTTGACCGCGACTGCCGCCATCTGTTCGGGAGTGGTTCCGTATTTGTGCATGTGCGCCACGGCCATCATCGCGTAGAGGCCGGGAAATGTGACGCCGTTGAAAGCTTCCCACTCTTGATCCGACGCCGTCGCCAACGCGTAGGTGGCTTCGTCGCCACTCACGTCGGTCATCTTCTCGACGCCCCCGACCAACACGATCTCGCTCGCACCGCTGGCCACGTCGAGCAGCCCGCTCCTGAGCGCGACTCCTCCCGAGGCACACGCCGACTCGACCCGGGTGCCGGGAATCGGGCCCTGGCCCAGATGATCCGCCAGCAGCGCACCCAAATGCTCCTGACCGACGAAGAGCCCACCGGACATGCAGCCGACGTACATCGCGTCGATACGATCCACGCCCGCGTCGTCAATCGCCGCGAGGGCGGAATCGACGAAAATATCGCGCAACGACTGCTCCCAGAGCTCCCCCCACTTCTTGATGCCTACGCCGACAATCGCGACGTCTCTCATAGCAAACTCCTATCGCGACCTACTCGGCCTTGCGGATCTTCCTGCGGAATTTGGCGTATTCGCCGTACGTGAGGTAGATCGGCTCGTGTTCGAGCATGTAACGGGTTTGGGAGGCCAGACCTTGCACTTCGGTGATCCGCTCGGTCACGGTGAAAACGAACGAATCGCTGCCGGATCCGGATCCGTACGAGCACATGAGAATCTTGTCGCCCGGTTTGGCTACATCCAGCACGGCGCTGAGCCCGATGGGTGAAGCTCCCGAGTAGGTGTTGCCCAAGGTGGGAGACAGCCAGCCGACCTCCATCTGCTCGTGAGTGAAGCCGAGCATCTTGCCCACCCGCATCGGGAACTTGCCGTTCGGCTGATGGAAAACGGCGAACTGGAAGTCGCTCGGCTTCATGCCGGAGCGCTCCAAGATGCCTTCGGTCGCACCGATCGTGTGCTTGAAGTAGGCCGGCTCACCCGTATAGCGCCCCGCGTGCTGCGGATAGTGCATGTACTCTCGCCGCCAGAAATCGGGTGTGTCGCTTGTATAGGAAAAGGTGTGCTCGATCTCCGCGAGCAGCTTGTCGGCGCCAAAAATAAAGGCCGCCGCTCCCGCCGCCGCGGAATACTCGAGAGCATCTCCGGGCGCGCCTTGCGAAGTGTCGGCTCCGATCCCCATGCCGTACTTGATCAAGCCCGCCTTGACCAGGCCGTGCGCGACGAACATCCCCTCCGATCCCGCCTTGCAGGCGAACTCGAAATCGGCCACATGGATCGCCGGCGTGGCGCCGATCGCTTCGCTGACGATCGTGCCCGAGGGCTTCACCGCGTAGGGATGAGACTCCGATCCGATGTAGAGAGCACCGATCTCTTTTGGGTCGACTCCACCAGAGCGGGCGAGCGCGTTTCGCGAAGCCTCGACCGACATGGTGATCACGTCTTGGTCCGGAGCGGGAACCGACTTCTCCCGCAGGCCCAGTCCTTTCTTGTAGCTCGGCGCGTCCGCCCCCCAGACTCGGGCGATCTCCTCGACCTTGATCCGGTGTTTCGGAAGGTAAGCGCCGTAGCCCACAATGCCTACATTCATACTTGTTTCCTCGACGGCTTGAGGCGGGCATCGAGGCCCGAGCGAAGAGGCACTCGATGGTGTTCTTGGCCGGACCCCTATTTGGGAAGTGTGCGAATCTACCTCGCGGTGGCCCGCCAGTCAACGCACATGGCCGCCGCCCGACCATTCGATCGAACGAAATCCGTCGCATAAGCGAACCTATGGAACTGTTCGCCTCCGCAGGAGACTCGGCAGGTACCCCTTCGGTGGATCAAAGCCCAAGAGCAGGGCAACCGTGGCCGCCACGTTGCCTAGTCCGGGGCTCTCGACGGCGGCAAGCTCGAAGCGGAGCGCATCTTTCAAACCAAGCACCACATGCAAGGGAACCGAGTTCAGGGAATGACTGGTTTTCGCGACCGGGTGCTCTTCTTCATCAAACAACAGTTTTCCTGTCTTCTTGTCTACTTCGACCATGTCGTCCGCGTTTCCGTGGTCCGCGGTGATGATCAACGCGCCGCGGGCCGCAAGTATCGGCGGAGCCAGCACGCCCAGCGCAAGATCCACAGCCTGGACAGCCTTGATCGTAGCGGCGATATTCCCCGTATGCCCAACCATGTCGCCATTGGCGAAGTTCAGCCTGAGAAAACGATGTTTCCCCAAGGCCATTTCCTGCAACACTCTCTCCGCGATCTCGGGAGCGCGCATCTCGGGTCGAGCATCGAAGGGTGGATCGTACGACGGAATCTCGATGTAGCGCTCTAATTCGGCGTCAAAAGCGCCGCTGCGATTCCCATTCCAGAAATATGTCACATGCCCGAATTTCTGTGTCTCGCTGCATGCGATCTGACCGACGCCGCGCTCACAGAGCAACTCGCTCAGGGTGCGTTCGATCTCCGGCGGAGCCACCAGAAAGCGCCGTGGGCGCTCGGTGTCGCCGTCGTACTGCATCATGCCGCCGAAGAGCACGTCCGGAACGCGAGCGCGGTCGAACTCCGAGAAGTCGGGATCCTCGAATGCCCGCACCAGCTCCAGCATTCTGTCGCCGCGGAAATTGAAGGCTATGACCGATGCTCCGTCTTCGATCGGTCCGATCGGTCGATCGTTTTCGCTAATGACGAACGTGGGCAGATCTTGGTCCCCGACTCCCGGTTCGTCCGTGCGGAACGTCTCTAGCGCTTCGCTCGCGGAGCGAAATGGTCGAGCCGAGCCGAGCACGTGGGTTCGCCATCCTCGCTCCACGATGCTCCAGTCCGCCTCGTAACGGTCCATTGTGGTTCCCATCCGCCCTCCGCCGGAAGCGATCATGTAGCGACGATCGGCCTTCGCATCGATCGGGCGCAACACCGTATCGAGCTGGTCGATGTAGATCTGAGCGCTGGTCTTCGGAACGTCGCGCCCGTCCAAGAGCACGTGTACGAAGAGCTCGCCAACCCCTTCGGCGTCGGCGCGCGTGACCATCGCCAGGAGATGATCGATATGGCTGTGGACATTGCCGTCCGAGAGGAGGCCGATGAAATGGAGCGGGGTTCCCTGGGCCACGCAACGTGCAGACATCTCTTTCCACAAGGAGCCCTCGAAGAGCCGGCCGCTCTCGATCGCCTCGGAAACGAGCTTCGCGCCCTGATCGAAGACCCTTCCGGCCCCCAAAGCGTTGTGACCGACTTCGCTGTTGCCCATGTCGGAATCAGAGGGCATGCCGACCGCCCGACCGTGCGCCGCGAGGCGGGTCGTGAGTGCGGTGCCGGCAGCTAGCCGATCGAGATTCGGGGTATTCGCTTGGGCAACCGCATCGCCGCTATCGCCTCTGCCCAGGCCGATGCCGTCCATGATGGCAACGACGACCGGGCCCTCGACGCCCATGCCTGGAATCTCGCGGAGCTCCTCGATCTTCATGATGGTCAGCGCTTTCTATTGTCCGTTGGGTCCGAGTCTCGCCTGCTCGGCGCGGCCCATGGCGACAGGCAGCCCCTCGGCACGCCAGGAGAGGATGCCGCCCTCGAGGTTGTGCATGTTCTCGAACCCGAGTCCGCGCAACATGTGCACCGCGCGCAGCGATCGCCGCCCAGAGCGACAAACCAAAAGGATATCTCCGGCGCGCGGCAGGGTTTCCGCCTCGTCGAGCAAGCAGCGCAGCGGCAGCAGCCTAGCCGCCGGAAGATGGCCCTTGTCGAACTCCTCCGGCTCTCGCACATCCAAGACGAGAGTTCCCTGATCACGGATGATATCTTGCGCGCGCTCGACATCGACTCCCCGACGAACATCGAGACAATGAGTCAAATGGGGAATCGCCACCGCGGCGATCGTCATGCCCGCCTGAAGATCGGGCCAAACATGAGAACGTCGCAGCCCGCGCGCGACATCGATCGGCCGGGTCGCGAATCCGCTGAGCCGGTGGATCGGTTCGATTATCACACCCATCGGTTTGTGAGGAGCGTGAGCGGAGAGAAGAGCCTAACGAGTAGGCGGATCGGCGAATTCGTCGTAGGAGGGCAAAGGGAGCTGGGAGGGGAGAATCGACGCAGCCCCCCCGCCATCGAACGCAACATAGACTCTAGCGTTTGGCCCCGAACCGATCGCGAGCTCTCTCGATTGATCGGCTTCGAGCCCCTCGTTCCACCGGATCCAACCCGATTCCAGCTCGGTGTCGAGCTCCCGATGCGCGATACCGTCTCGGTAGGTCCCGACGACCAGAACGCGACGCCCCAGATCGGTTTTCACGGCGGCCACACCCCACAGATTGTCGAGATTACCGATCGTGGTGGAGTCCGGCAACCAGCTGCTGCCCGCATCGCTGCTCACCAAAAGCCCCTCCGATCGGGTCGTCGCGAATACCGCGCCCGGTACTTCATTGTCGAAGGCGACGCAGCGAATAGAGAAATCGCCCGAGGTCGTCGTCCAGCTTCGACCACCATCGTGAGAGCTGTGGATCCCGTGATAGCTCCCCGCCAATATGTGATTCCGATCGAAGGGATCCTGCTCCAACGCCCAGATCGACTCCCCATCGAGACCGACGGATGTCCATGTGAGGGCACCATCAGCCGAACGGAATACCCCGTTGCCGTAGGTGCCGACGAGAAGCTTCTCGGGGTTGGCCGCATCGGTGAGCACCGAAGTGCAAGCGTCTCGGAATTCAGGCTTGGGGCCTGGTGGAAACACCCTGGACCATGACGTATCGCCGTCGACCGATCGCCACAGTCCGTCCGGCATGAGGGCCGCGTAGATCGTCGTCGAATTCAGTGGATCGAGGGCGAGATCGCGTACGATCTGCCAGTGATTCGCGGGCGAGGGGAGCAACTCCCAGTTGGCACCCGCGTCGATCGTTCGGTAGATGCCGCCGTGATAGGAGCCCGCGAATGCAATCCGGTCGTCGTCCGGGTCCACCACGATCGACAGGCAGGCGGCGCTGGGAAGGCCCGTGCTCCGCAAGTCCCAGCTCTCGCCGGCATCGGTCGAGCGATAGATGCCGTCCCCCTCGACACCCGCCCATACGACCTGCGGGGCGATAGGTGAGACCGAGAGGGTGTTCACCACGTGCAGAGAATCGCCGCAGGAGAAACGCTCCCAGCTCAGATTGTCGGAATCGAAGATCGCGACCTTGCCCGGAGTACCGGCGTAGAAGCGATCCGCATCGACGGCGCCCGCGGCGAGGCAGTAGATCGCCGCCCCTCCGAGGCCGTCCGAAACGTCTATCCAATGTTGCCCGTCATCGAACGACACGAAGGCACCATCGCCCCCGACAAGCAATGCGCCTTCCACGCTAGGGTGGGCCACGACCGCGCGCAGAGGCCGACCCGGGCTCGAAAGCTCGGTCCATCCATCAGGGGCGGCGCCGATCATCAGGCCGGCCGTCCGTCCCAATGCCATGAGCTGGTTGCTCGAAGCGTCGAGATCCAGCTCGAACACGCTCTCGTCGCGCATCCAGCCCTCGGAGAGGTTTCTCCATTTTTCGGACCAGGAGTTCAATCGGTAGACCCCCGCGCCCTGGGCGCCCGCATAGAGTCGCTCGGACGATTCAGGATCGGCCTTCAGAGAGAGAACGTAGCTGCGGCGGAACCCCTCCGACTTCTGTTCCCAGCTCTCGCCGCCATCGGTCGTTCTGAATACACCGCTCCCTTCGGAACCCACAAAGATCGTCTCGGGTTGGCCAGGGAAAAGCGCCAGGCAGTGGCCGTCCGGATCGAGAGGGGAGATATTGGTCCAGGAGGCTCCGCCGTCGTCGGTTCGGAGCACGCCGGCGCCGTAGGTAGCAGCGAAGGCCTGCTCGACATCATGGGGCGACGCGAGCACTTGGTTGACGCTCACACCGGCGACCGGATTCCACGACCAGGTGGTCGTGCCCGCCTCGACTGGAATCGGCGAAAGCGCCCACAGCGCGAAAATCAACATCGGTCTGCCAGTTTGCATCGGCCTCGATTCCCGGCAACGGATACTCGCGATCAAGCGATCTCCCAAGAGAACAGCTTACTTCCCCCGACAAGAGAGGCGAGCGAGATCTTCCGGCAGGTTGACCCCCGCAAAAACATCGGGTTGATAGGGAACATCGACCGCATCGCCCAGTTTCGCCAGTTCGCGCATGGAAAGGGGTCCGCCCACGCGGATTCTCGATTCGACTTCGCCCGCCAAGGCCGACCGATAGAGCGCGAATACGGGCTGAAGGAGCGACTGGGTTCTTGGCGCGATCGCCGCCGCGCCGGGCCGATCGCGAAGGGCATCGATCAGGCGCGAGGCCACATCCCCCGGCACGGTGCACAGATCCACCGCCAGCAGGAAGATGGTCCTGCCGGGCCGAGAATGAAACGCGGCATCGAGCCCCGAAAGCGGTCCCCGACCGGGAAGACGATCCCGCACGATCGGAATGCCGTCGACCGGGAAGCTGCCCCGATTGCCGGTGAGGGCGATGAACTCATCGCAGTAGGGGCGCAGCAGCGCGACCGCCGTAGATGCCAGAGTAGCGCCATCGATCTCGATCGCGGCCTTGTCGGCGCCGCCGAGCCGCCTGGCCGCTCCGCCGCACAGGATCGCTCCAATTGGGGTTTCGCTCGGCAAGGAGGTCCTCAAGGCGCCGGCAGCACCGACACCGTGTTGGAGAGCAGGTTGGTCACGAAGATCCAGTCGCCCGAGAAGGTCAGCTGCATCGGGTTGCGGTTCACGCCCACGTGGTGCGAGAAGAGGAGCTCTCCTCCCGCCGGATCGAAGGCCCGAATCTCGTTCGAGAGGCTCGCGACCACCCACAGGGCTCCATCGTGCCATTGTACGTCGTTGGGCGCCCGGCCGACCGGCGCCGGCAGACGGGTGAACGAGCGGCTGCCCAAGCTGACGACTCCGAGGGTCTCTTCGAGGCTGTGGAGCACATAGACCCGATCGGCATCGTTCGGATCGGCGACCAGGTCGATCGGGCCGTCGCCCACCGAGATCGCGTCGAGCACGACTCCGTCGGAGTCCAGATGGATCAGGAGATCGCTGTCGAAATCGACCGCAAAGAGATCGTCATCCCGCGCCGCCACGGCCGCCGCCTCGTACCCGGCCCCGGGATCCCAATCCCTCACGATCACCCCGGCGATCGGATCGACCACCGCGACCCCGCCCTCACCATACGATCCCAGGTAGACCAGGTCGCCGGGACCGGCACACGCCGCCGAAGGCTGCCCATCGAGCGGAATCGTCAGCTCGACCGCCATGGCGACAGGATCGAGCAGATCCAGCTCTCCGCCGATTGCGCCGTAGTCTCCCGTGCAGACCGCCACCAGCCGGTCCCGCGCCGCGCCGGCCGCCACCACGACCTGTGGATTCGTTCCGACCTCGGTGGCTCCCAAAACCGATCCGGTCAACGGGTCGATCCATCGAACCATGCCGGGGCCAAAATCGAGGCTGCCGAAATCGAAGGCGACCTCTCCCACCGCGACCTTCCCGGCAACCGCTTCGACAGCGGTCGGCGCGACACCGACCTCGATCTCCTCCGGAGGAGAGGCGGACGGGGGATCGGTGACCGTGTCGCGGCACCCGCCCAACACCAAAAAGAGCACCATCGATCCGAAGATGTACTCAGTACGCATTCTTTTCCTCTTTTCGGAGCGACTGGCCCGCATCGAACTCGATCGAAACCCCGCCTCTCAGCTCGCGCCCCGGCGGGAGCGCGTCGATCGAGCTTCTATAGCGCGCGTCGAACAGATTGCGAGCGTCGATTCCGGCCCTCGCGCGCCACCTTCTATGACGCGCAACGCTGACGCTGGCGGATGCGTCAAAAAGAGCGTAGGCGTCGAGATAGACCGTGTTCGCCGCGGTCGTTGGCTGGCGCCCCACGAAGCGGCAGGCCATATCGACTCCGTCGCCATCGGCCCGCCGCCAACCGACACGCAGATGGGCCAGACGATCGGCGCGGTAGACGAGCGCCCGGCCGAAAGCGTTGGGATCGCCCGCGTCACGATTCTCCGCGCGCTGAAATGTCACGCCGCCCTCGAGCCGAATCCCCCGCCCGCCTCTCCACTCGACCGACCACTCACTCCCGGTGAGGCGGGCGGCCGGCACATTGATCGGTCGCCACTCGAGGGCAGGTCCCGCCCGCCACTGAATCAGGTCTTGCACCCGCGAGGCCCAGGCCCGCGCTTCGACCGCCCAACCACCCCCGAAGCGCCGGATCGCGTTGCCGTCCACGCCTCGCGCCACCTCTGGCCTAAGATCGGGATTGCCGCTCAGATTCAGGTCCCCCGACCAAAAAAGATCGTTCAGGGTCGGAGGACGAAGGGTCCGTGACACGCCCGCCCCAAGAGACCAGGCGCCCGACGCATCCTCGAGCTCCATCCCGAGCCTGGGCGCGAGCAGCCACCCGCCCGGGAAGAGCCGATCGACACGAACCCCACCCTGAAGACTCATGGCCGAGCCCGGCCCGAATGGCCGACGCCGGAAGAGCGCCCCAAGATCGGCCCCCCCCTCGTCGCGGCTCCGCGCCCCCGTCCCCCGATCCGGCTTGAGATAGTCGATGTCTTCGTGGCGGTCGAGCCCGAGCCAGGCCGCGCCGGACCACCGGCCGCCACCGCCCGCATCGCCCCAGACGATTCTCGATTCCGCCCGTACGATCCGCGCGTCATTCCGCCGGTCCGCCGGGAACGAAGGCTGCCCATCCTGGATCGCCGGAGAGCGGTATCGATGGGTCGCCACCGAGGCCGAAAGATCGCCCCCCACATGGAGCCGTCCGTCTACCCACGATCCATGCCGAAGACTCAGATGGGCCGTTCCCCGCTCATGACGCACTCGCGCTTCGGGAGTCACGAACTCCAAGGTGCCGGGCGCGCCCCCCTCGGCCCGCCGCCACCAAGCCGATGCGCGGGCCTCGAGCCCGCCGGGCGACCAGAGCTTGGCGACCCCGGCTCGAAGCGATCGCTCGCTGGCATCCCCGTTCCGATTCCGCTCGTATGGATAGGTGGGCACGGCCACCGGTAGATCCCCGACATAACGCGAGTCCCCCGCCTCCAACTCGGTGAGCAGCCCGCCAATCACAGCTCGCGCCGATCCCCGCACGCTCCGCCATCCATACCCCCCGGATTCCGCGCGCAACCGCACGGCCGAGGGCCCGGATCGCCCACCCGCATCGGCCACCGGAGTCTCGGTGACCACGGCGATCACACCCCCGACTCCGCCGTGGCCCATGGCCGCCGCCATCGCGCCCCGGCGCACCTCGACCCGCTCGATCGAGTGCACCGGCACCTCGCGCAGATCGGCCTCGCCCGTCGCGGGATCGTTGATCTGGAGGCCATCGACGAGCACGAGCACCCGTTCTCCACCACTCCCGCGAATCGACGCACTCACGGCCCCGCCGGCGACGCCTCGCTCAATCTGCACACCCGGCGCGAAGACGAGTGCTTCCCCAAGATGTTCCGCTCCCATCGCCCGAATCTCCGAGCCGTGAAGAGTAGTCACGACCGAGCCCGCCTCGGGCGGAGGCAGCGCCCCCGGGATCGGCTCGCGATCCGCCCAAACAACCGTGGGCCCGAGCTCATGCACCCGCGGTCGGAGTTCGAAACTCAGACGCGGCGCACGCCCATCACGCACTCGAACCGCCGATCTCGACGCGCCGCGATAGCCCACATGACGCGCCGTCAACCGGTAGACGCCATCGCTGAGACCGGTGATCGCGAAACGCCCGGCGCCGTCGCTAACCGCCCCAAATGGCGTGTTCTCCACCGAGATTGAAGCCCCGGAGATGGGGGCGTCGTCCGCTTGCCGGACCACCGTGCCGGCCAGCGCCCACTCCCCCCCAACTTGGCCCAGCGCCGCGGTCGTGACCACCACGATGGGGAGAAAGGGGCTCATGGCTACCAAACGGTCAGCTCCACGGTCTCCGCGTCATATTGTGTGCCGCCATCCTGATCGAAAGCCCGCCCCACGAGGGTGTAGTCGCCCAGCGGCATGTTGACCGGGAGCACCTCCTGAACCGAGAAGAGACGTGGATCCGAGGGATCGAAGCTGAGCGCCGGAGAAGAGAGCACCGGGTTCTGGGCGTAGGCCGATCCGTCCGGAAGATAGAGATCGAGCTCCAACATCGCGTCGAGCGCGACATCGCCGCTGTTGGTCACCGTCGCCGTCAGCGTCATGAGATCACCGCCGTGCGCCGGATTCGGCGAGAGCGCGTCGGCCCGCACCGAGATCAGCGGCTCGTCCCATAGCGCCATCGACACCGGGCCGCCACCGATCGGGTCGGCGCCGACGGGAACGAGGCCGGGCCACGACCATTCGATCAGCGTTCCGGCGAAGAAATCGTAGGTGGTGCTGAGAAGCGCGCCGCGCCGCTCATCGACCAGGAGCGCCGAGGTGGCGTCGTTGCTCACGGGATCGCCCGGGCCGCGCAGGAGGGTGAGCGATTCCGCGTCGAAGGTATAGAGCCCCATCGAGAGGAACCCGCTGTCGCCCAGATAGCCGATGCCTTCGCGGTCGATCGCGATCGATCCCGCTGTTCCGCCGACGTCGATCCGATCGATCGGCGCCAGTGTCGACGCGTCGAGAACCTCGACGGCCGACTCGATCGCGCCCCAGTCGCCAGTGCAGACAGCGAAGACCCGGCCATCGTAGACCGTTAGATCTTGCGGATTCACATGGGTCTCGGTCGTCGCCGCCAGGGTCCAGTCATCGAGATCGATCGCGACCACCGCGGGATCGACATAGCCGAAAGTCTCCATGTCGAAGCCTGATACGGCCACGAGAAGATGGCCGCCGTAGAGCTCGCAGCCCTGAGGCCAATTGCCGACCTCGATCGGGTCTCCGACCAGCTCCGCGCTCGACGGGTCGAATGCCTGGACCGCGTTCAGCGCCGAGAGAACGACATACCCGTGACGCGCGTCACGAATCGCGATCCCCCACGGATTCGAGAAAGCGGGCAGGGCGATCCAGTCGAGCTCGACGGTCTCGGCGACCAGGTCGATCCGAGCGATCCGGTCGTCGCCCGACCCCGTCACATAAGCGTGGTCACCCCAGACCGCCACGCCGGTAGCGTAGGTGGGCAGACCGGTGATATTGCGGCTCAGCGTGCCGCCGGGGAGCTGTTTCAGATCAAGGGTGGAATCACCACCGTTGACGATGAGTGCGGCCGGCATTGTGGCGGCGTCGGCGATGCCGCAAACGGCCAGGGTGGTCAGGAGGAGAATTGGCATTCGCATCGAATCCACTTTCTACTTGAGAAGAATGAGCATCGTATGCGCCTCGGTCTCGGTCGAGCCGAGGCGGGCTATGTAGGAGCCGCTGGGAAGGGGATGACCCGCGTCATTCCGTCCGTCCCAGAGAAGGTGATGGGTGCCGGGCTCGAGACGCCTCGCCAAGAGGCGCCGGACCCGACGGCCGGAGATACTGTGTACGTCGACCCGTACGAAACCTTCGACGGAGAGCTCGAGGGGCAAAATGACGCGCGGGTTGAAGGGGTTCGGGCGAGGCGTGCCGAAGCGGGAGCGCGCCGGAATCGCTGGGGGAGCGTCAGCGACACCGGTCGGTGCGACGGAGCGGATCCGCATCCAGATATCGGCCGAGCTGTCCTCGCTCTTGTCACGCCAAGACACGACGACCCTTCCGTCCAAAGAGCCGGTGATTTCCGGGTCGGTGGCCCGAGTGCCGGTCGAGATCCGCTCGTCCATGGCACCCGAAGGGTCCCATTCCCCCCCCTTCCCGTGCTGATACCAGACGACATCATCGAAAAAGCCGAGCCTGCGATCTGACCAAACGACATGGAAGATGCCGTCGGGTGTCGATGCCGCGGCCGGTCCCGACACCCCCACGCCGATCGGGCTCACCGGCTCGGCGTCGCTCCATGGCGCGCCCGCCGAGTCGAGAAGTGCGGCGTAGACGCGGGCCGCACCCTCCCGTCCGTCCTCCCAGACACAGAGAATCGAGCCGTCGGGTGAAGCGGCGAGTGAAGGGGAGCGGGCCACCACGCTGTCGGGCGTGATCTTCTGGGGCCCGCTCCACTCGGCTCCGCCGGCCGGCAGCCAGGTGTGGTAGATGCCGTAGAGATCGTCGGTGTTGTCGGCGTAGGCGACGTGGGCCGTCCCCTCGGTGTCGAAGACGAGATCGGGGAACTCGGAATTGGCCGGATTCTCGGTCAGGCGCTCGTCCGCGGAGTCGCCGGGTGTCGTGTCCCAGCCCCCTCCGAAAAGGGTCGCCTTCGACATGATTTCCGCCTCTTCGGGATAGAAGCGCATGTCGAACCAGACAACCCTCAGCTCCCCCAGAGGAGAGCGGCGGATCGTCGGCAGATAACCGTTATCGCCGTTCCACTCCGCGTGGTCCGTGGTGGTCAGCCGCAAGTCTGCGGCAGCGGAGGGATCCCACTCGGTGCCCTGCGGGCGGTGTTTGTAGTAGATCTCCACGTTCCAGATCTCGCCTATGCGGTAGTCGTGCCAGGCGAGATGAAGGTCCCCGGCGGGGTCGGTAGTGAGCGTGGGCCACTTCGCGCCGGTATCGGGGCGTCCCGGGTAGGAATCGAGGTAGGGGACGATGAGATGGGCGGCGGTGCTCACCGCGTCATCGACGACCTCGGCGGTGTAGACCTGGTGGCGTAGCGAGCCCTCGAGCTCGGCGTCCTGCTCGGTCCAGACGACGTGTATCGTGCGATCGGGCGTGACGGCGATCCCGCCGTTGGAGAGGCCGACATACGACGGGGTTCCGGGCGATTCCAATAGGACGATCTCGTCGCCCCACTCCTGGGCAGATGCCGCCGGCGGCCCCGACATCGGCGCCCACAGACCCACCGTGGTGCCGAAGAGGCCGATCGCGATGCGCTTGCTCATCGTCTCTCCCACAGGACCATCCGTGGGAGCGGTGCGCCGCCTCGCGGGGCGCAAAGGAAAACCCGTCTGCGCCTCGCGCGGACGGGGAAGCGCCCGGAGCGTTCCGGGTGCCACCAGACCTCACCCGCGGAGGTTCTGAGTGGTTGGGCTCAGGGGCTGACCTGACTTGCGGAGGAGCGAATGGGGGTCGCGCCTCCAATTACAGTAGCGGGGCTGTGGCGGATTCTCACCGCGCTTCCACCCGACTGAGCCGGATCTCTTATTCGGCTCAC
>CAZFNT010000013.1:5970-19100 GCA_964520315.1 uncultured Gemmatimonadota bacterium | reverse complement strand
ATCGCCATGCGAATCGCCACGTAATCGTCGGGGACGTAGATACTGGCCGCCCGGGCGGCCGTCGCCAGCGATAGGTAGACAATCACGGGCACAACCGCTTTGCCTTCGATCACCGTTCTCTCCTTGTGGATTCATTGACGGTTTTCGCCGGGGGGGATGTCCACTATAGCAGGTGACCAGGATCCGCCACCTAATGCGCGATTCGGCGAAGTCGCTTCGACTCGATTCGCCCGACAATCATTTCGGATATGATCGCCGCCTATCGGAAAGGGCGCCATGACGAACACTCCCGATCGAGGACACTGGAGCTCGAAGCTCGGCTTCATCTTGGCTGCGGCCGGCTCGGCCGTTGGCCTGGGCAATATCTGGAAGTTCCCCTACATCACGGGCGAGAACGGCGGAGGTTGGTTCGTTCTCATCTACCTGATCTGCATCGCCTGCGTGGGTCTGCCGATCATGACCGCCGAGATCTTCATCGGACGAAGCGCCCAGAGCTCCCCCGTTGGTGCATTCCGCGCACTCTCTCGCCCCGGTAGTCCTTGGATCGGCGTCGGATGGCTAGGGGTAGCCACGGCCTTCGTCATCCTCTCTTACTACAGTGTCGTCGCCGGCTGGGCGATGCACTATGCGTGGCTGGCGATCAGTGGAACATTCGCTCATATCGCGCCGGATCGGATCGCTTCGATCTTCGCGACCGGCGATCTCAGCGCCCCCGGACTGTACGAGAACGCGGGCTTGAATCTGTTCTGGCACGTTCTCTTCATGGGCCTCACCGTCGCGATCGTGATCGGGGGGATTCGCGGGGGAGTCGAACGCTGGGCCCGCATACTGATGCCGATTCTCTTCCTCTTTCTGCTCGTTCTGCTGGGGCGCGCCATGACGACGGATGGCTTCGCGAGCGCGCTCGACTTCGTTTTCGGCCCCCATTCCGACAAGCTGACGCCGGCCGGAGTGCTCGAGGCGCTGGGGCATTCCTTCTTCACGCTCAGTCTCGGCATGGGCGCGATGATCACCTACGGCAGCTATCTGAAGAGCGATGACGACCTGGTGACGACATCGATCACGGTCAGCGTGCTCGATACGATCATCGCTCTGGTCGCCTGCATGGTCCTCTTCCCGATCATCTTCTCGTACGGAATGGAGCCCTCGGCGGGCCCCGGATTGGTGTTCGTAAGTCTACCGATCGCTTTCGCGCAGATGCCGGCCGGCTCGTTCTGGGCCTCGATCTTCTTCGTTCTGCTGACCTTCGCCGCCCTGACCAGCGCGATCTCGCTGCTAGAGGTCGCCGTGAGCTACTTCATCGACGAGAAGGGCTGGAGGCGATCGCGAGCCACACTGCTCTGCGGCGGCGTGATCCTCGTTCTCGGAATCCCCTCGGCGCTGAGCGGGGGCACCGAGTTTTTCGGAGCCGGATTCCAGAGTGCGACCGGGGCGCTCGGCGTCAAGGAGGGCGCCGGACTCAACTGGTTCGATTTCTTCGATTACCTCGCCAGCAACTGGATGCTCCCCCTCGGCGGCCTCGGAATCGCCCTCTTCGTGGCGTGGAGGGTCGGGGGCGAAGCCAGAGAGCAGGCGTTTCGCTCCGGCACCCGATTCGGACGGCTCTATTGGGCGTGGATCCACCTCTTGCGTTACGTCGTGCCGATCGGCGTCGTGCTGGTCTTTCTGAACGCGATCGGCCTACTCGGCATTCTCGACGAGGTCGCATGGTGATGAAGCTGTACACATCGCATCTGCATGTCGCCACGCAGAGAGAGCGCCAGCTCGTCGATATCACGCACCTGGTCCGCGCCGCCGTCCAGGAATCGGGCGTCACCGAAGGGAGCTGCGCCCTTTACGCACAAGGCGCGACGGCGGCGCTCATGATTCAGGAGAACGACGACCCGAATATCGCCGACGATGTGCTCGACTGTCTCGACACCCTCGTTCCCGCCGGCTGCTGGCGCCACGACCGTGTCGACAACAACGGCGCGGCGCATATTCAAGCGGGAGTCGTGGGCCCCAGCGAGACGATCCCGATTCGAGACGGCCGGCTCGCCCTCTCGACATGGCAGAACATCTTCCTATGCGATTTCGACGGGCCGCGAAGGGCACGGGCGGTGTTGCTGACGATCGTTGGGGAGTGACCCCTCCCCTGAGGTGTTCCGAAGGCCGGTGTGGGACGGATATCCAAATCGCGCGAATCAGGCTACCGATGAGCGTGATTCGCGCGAGTAGGCTGTAGAATTATCGACCAGCAAAAGCTGGTGTGTGAGTTGCGATAGCCGACCCTACGCAGCCCGATGCGCCGCCGAGCCAACCCCTTCGACATCGTCGAAGACTGTCGCATGCTCACCCGCCAGCGATACGGCGATTCGCAGAATGCGCGATTCCTCGTCGTAGCTCGGCTCGAGCGACGCGATATCTCGATCGAAAAGTAGCATCTTTTCGAAGGAGGGTGGGAGCGAGTTCACCCGACCGATCGATCTGTTGATCGTGCCTTCTGGAACGCTCCCGCTCAGGGTGAGAGTGTTGGCGTGTTGATCGAGACGCCATTCGTAGTGGGGAAGGGCTCGCAGCGCTGACGACGGTTCCTCGCGGAACCAGCGCGGAAGCTCGAACAACACAAGGGCGCCCGACTCGGTCGCTTCGATCTCATACACATTTCCGTAGCGGCGCGCTCGATCCCTCTCCAAGTCGAGGTTGACCATCGGGCGAGAGGCGCCTACGACTCCGCCGTCGTGCCAGTGTTTCGCGAAAGGTGAAGAGCCTACTCCGGTTCTTCGATGGCTCCAGGCGCGAAGCACCGTCGAGAGCACTCCGATCGGAATCGTGTACCAGGCCCCCAGGATCTCGTCTCGCTCGCGACCTCTATACCAGAGGGGGCCGCCCAGCATTCGATAGGCTCCTTCGATCGTTCCGAGCCCGAAGCCCAAGAGAATGGCGCCCTTGAGCGATGCGCCGTAGATCGAGGCGCCACCGAGAAGGGCCGCGGCCACGAGGATCGCGGTGTACAGGAAGAGATTCACGGCGATATTGAGAGCGGCGGCTTGCCCGGAAGAGAAAAAGAGCTCGTCTTGGACTCGCTCATCGATCCGCCGGCGGACTCGCGGGGGCAGAGCGCCGACGATCGGCATCGTGAAGGCGACCGCCAGCTTCTGCCCAACACCATTGAACGCCGGCTCGGGTAGCTCCAGCTCCTCGGCCCGGTGGTTCCGGGAGGGACGAAGCACCGGCTCATAGGGTGAGTCGTGGTCGTCGGCATCGCCTTCCGAGACATCTTCGCCGGTGTTCCCGGCCCGCTTGCCCCCCTGCGCGCTCGGGTTCCCCTCGTAGCCCGGTATGAAGATCGAATCGGAAGGGCATATCTGTATGACTTCGTCGGGATCGTATTTTCCGGGCGGGGTGGCCGCGATCTCGAAGGCCAGGTTCTCGGCGTCGTCGAATCCGAACCCATCGGGATATGCATCGGAACAGGCGCGGCAGCCGATGCACGTGCCCTTGTCGACGCGCCAATCGTTCGACTGAGAGGTCTTGAGGGATTCGAGTGTGGGTTGAGCGGCGTCGGCCATTGTTCACGGCTCCGAGATAACAGATCGCGTCCTGATGAGGGCCCGAAAGCGTAGCATTCTCGGCCGGTTCGCCCTTCGCTCTTTCGATCGCTAGGCGGAGCGGGTGGGGGGGCGTTGATTCGGCTGCTGGAGAACGAGGGGCGCGAGGAGCGGGTTCTCGGCGCGATCCCGCTCGGGGCAGGCGAGGAGCAGAAGCTGAGATCGTTGGGCCATGCGGAGTAGGCGGGAGCTCCGAGCCGCTCAACGGTTCTCGATGTCTCGGATGTCGACCACGGGAGCATCGAGATTCAACGACGGGTCGAGGGCGAGCTGCAATAAAGCCTCGGCCGGGGCCTCGGGAGCGGAGAGCGCACTCTCCTCAAAAATCCGGATGAATTCACCCACGTCGGGGAAGCTCTCTTCGCTCTGCGATCGGATGAGCGTCTGCATTTCGGTCTCGATGATCCCCGGTGCGAGCGCGAAGATGCGAACACCCTCGCGCCCCTCCTCTTCGGCCAAGACCCTCGTGAGCTGGTCCACCGCCGCCTTGCTCGCGCAGTAGGCGGACCAGCCGCGATAGGGAGAGTGCGCTGCGCCGGAGCTGATATTGACGAGAGCGCCGCCGCGACCGGTCTCGCGCAGATGGCGCAAGTAGGCGCGTGAGCCGTTGAACACACCGCAGACGTTGGTCGAGATGTGTTGGGCGAACTCCTCGGCGGAGATGTCACGAGCCATGCCGATCGGGGCCAATACTCCGGCGTTGTTGACCCAGAGGTCGATCGGGCCGAGGTTCGCCACGACCTCTTCGGTGAAGCTATCGACCGCGGCCGAGTCGCGCGCATCGACACGGCGGTAGAGGAAGCGCTCCCCCTCCGGCGGCGCCTCGACGCTCAGAGGGCCTCGCGCAAAGCCGGCGACCCGCAGGCCGCTGCGGGCGAAAACACGGGCCAACCCCGCGCCCAATCCTCGATTCGATCCCGTGACGACGGCGATTCGATTCCGGAAATCCGTCATTCGCCGATACTATCCGATAGCTTTCACTATCGACACGCGAGTTCATTCATGACACCGAAGCAAGCGGCGGATCGGATCGACGCGCTGCGCTCACTCGCTTCCGGCGAGCGGGTGCATGGCTATTGGGTCCCCTCGAAAGACGAGCACCTCGGTGAGTTCATTCCGCCATGGGCGGAGCGACGGCGCTGGATTTCGGGCTTCACCGGATCGGCGGGGGATCTGGTCGTTACGTCGAACAAGGCCTGGCTCTTCACCGACGGTCGCTACCGAATCCAGGCGATGGCGCAGGTGAGCGATCATGGGATCACGGTTCACAGCTCGGGCCGCGATCCTTCGCTGACCCAGACCGTGACCGGGCTCGCGCGGCGCCGGCGAGGATTCCGTCTCGGCTTCGACCCCTTCACGCTGCCCGCGTCGACCGCCGAATCGGTCTCCGATGCTCTGCGCAAGGCGGGCGGTGCCCTGGTTGGCGTCGAGCCGAATCTGGTAGATACACTTTGGGGAGACCGACCTTCCGCTCCGAACAAGCCGCTGCGGATGGTTCCCCCGATGGTGTCGGGCCGGTCGTGCTCCGAGAAGTTGGCGTCGTTGCGGGCCGAGCTCGGCGAGCTGGGCGCCGACGCGTGGGTCACGGTGAAGCTCGACGAGATCGCATGGCTCACGAACCTGCGGGCTCACGACGACATCCCCTACAGCACCGCCTTCGTCGCCTTCCTCTTCGTGGGGCCGCGCGAGGCACATCTTTTTCCTTGCGGCAGTCCGAAGCGGGTTCCCGCCTCGGCTCTGCCGGATGGCGTGCAGGTTCACGACTACCACGAGTTCCGTGGGTTCCTCTCCGGGCTGCGGGAGATGCGAATCGCGCTCGATCCGGAGGGCGTTCCCGCCGGGGTGCTGGATCGCCTGCGGCACGCCGGCACCAAGCTCGTGATCGCGGGCTCACCGGTCGAAAAGGAGAAGGCGCTCAAGAACCCGGCCGAGTGCCAGGCGATGCGCGAGGCGAACCTGCGCGCGTCTGTGGCGAAGACGAGAGCGCTTTTGTGGTTGCGCGCGCGCGTGGCTTCGGGCGAGGCAACGACCGAGGCCGAGTTCGCGACGGTGGCCGACGCTTTCTACGCGGAGCAACGCGACTACTACGGCTTGTCGTTCGCGACGATCGCGGCCGCGGGCGCGAACTCCGCGCTGCCCCACTACGGCGCGGTCGACGACACTCCTGTAGAGCTCGGTACGCTCTTTCTCGCCGATTCGGGCGCACATATCGGTGGCGGAACCACCGACGCCACGCGCACGATCGCGACCGGGTGGGCGGACGAGAAGGCCCGCAGGGTCTATACGCGCGTGCTCCAGGCGCATATTCAGTTGGCCCGACAGCGTTTTCCCGACGGCACACCGGGAACGGCCCTCGATACGGTGGCGCGATCGGTGCTCTGGCGGGATCGCCTCGACTACGAGCACGGCACCGGGCATGGTGTCGGGGCGGGCCTGAACGTTCACGAAGGGCCTTTCACGCTGGCGGAGGGGGCGCGCAAGCCCTCGGCTATCTACCCTCTGCGCGAGGGCATGATCACTTCGGTCGAGCCCGGGTACTACGAAGAAGGGTGGGGCGGCGTCCGCCTGGAGAATCTCTACATCATCTCTCGTGACGACGATTCGGCGTGGCTGGGCCTCGAGTGTCTGACCTGGGTTCCATTCGATCGCACGCTCATCGACCACGAACTCCTGAGCCGGGACGAGATCCGTTGGCTCGAGGATTACCAGGAGGCATGCTTGATGCGCCTGGCCCCCTGGCTGGACGAGCGGGAGCGATCTGGGTTGAGCGATTGGATCGTGGGCTGATCCCAGGATCCGCCACCTGGTGATCGATCGAGCGTTGCGCTGACGGAAGGTGTAGGGTGTGCTCGATAAACAGAGCCTGCTCAACCGGTCGGAACACGGGGGTGTTTCGGGCCGCGAGCGATCGGAGAGTGCATCATGTCGGACGAGCTCGACTTCAGCGAACTCTTGAACCAGGCCCGCGGGCCGACTCCAGCGCAACGCAGATTCGCTGGCTTCGTGATCGCCGTGGGTTTCGTGTTGGTGGGGCTGGCCAGCAGCATCTACACCATCGGCCCGGAAGAGATCGGCGCAATCAGGCGCTTCGGTCGGTTCACCGGAGTCACTCAACCGGGTCTGCACATGCGGATCCCCTTCGGCATCGACGTTCTCGACAAGGTGCCGGTTCAGCGGCAGCTCAAAGAGGAGTTCGGATTCCGAACGCAAAGCGCGGGCGTGCGGAGCACCTTCGTCAACCGTGGCTACGAGGAAGAAGCGCTGATGCTGACGGGAGACCTCAACATCGGTTCGGTCGAGTGGATCGTTCAGTACCGGATCACCGATCCATACCGCTTCCTCTTCCGCGTTCGCAACCTGAAAGAGACGCTGCGCGATCTGAACGAGGCGGTCATGCGCGAAGTTGTGGGCGACCGCACGATCAACGAAGTGCTCACGGTCGGCCGGATCGAGATCTCCAACGCGGTCAACGCTCGACTGCAGGTATTAGTCGATCAGTACGAAATGGGAATCGGGATCGACCAGGTCGTTCTGCAGGACGTGAACCCTCCCGACCGGGTCAAGCCTTCGTTCAACGCGGTAAACGAGGCGCAGCAAGAGAAACAAAAGCTGATCAACGAGGCGCGCGCCGACTACAATCGTGTCATTCCTCGCGCCCAGGGTGAAGCGGAACAGATCATCAGCGAGGCCGAGGCATACCGGCTCGAACGGGTCAACGGCGCCAAAGGGCAGGCCAACCGTTTCAACAGCCTCTTCGCCGCTTATAGCAAGTCTCCCGAAGTGACGCGACGGCGCATCTATATCGAGACTCTGGAGAAGGCTCTGCCGAATGTCGGCAAGAAAGTGATACTGGATCCTGAGCTGGAAGGGGTGCTCCCCTTGCTGAATCTGGGCAGTGCTCTGACGGAGGGGAGGTAGCCATGAACAAGCTGATTGCGCCTATTGGCATTCTGATTGTCGCGCTCTTGGTGATAGCCGGTTCCGCGCTTTTCGTCATCGACGAGACCGAGCAAGTGATCATAACGCAATTTGGGAAACCGGTTGGCGATCCGATCTCGAAGCCCGGGCTGCATGTCAAACTGCCTCTGGTTCAGAAGGTCCACAGCTTCGAGAGGCGCTTCATCGAGTGGGACGGAGCAGCGAATCAGCTCCCGACCAGAGACAAGCGCTTCATCTGGCTCGACACCTACGCCCGGTGGCGCATCCACGATCCACTTCTGTATTTTCAGCGTGTGCGCGATGAGTGGGGTGCGCAGAGCCGCCTGGACGACATCCTCGACGGCGAGACGCGCAATGCGATCGCCTCGCACGATCTCGTCGAGCTGGTTCGCAACACCAATAGGGTGCCGGTTCGCGCCGACGAGCTCGATGAAGGGGAGAACATAGACTTCCCCGACATCAAGGTGGGGCGCGAGAAGATCAAGAGAGAGATTCTGCTCGCGGCGGCGGCGCGGACGAAAGACCTGGGCATTGAGATCCTGGACCTTCAGTTCAAGAGAATCAGCTATGTCGACGAAGTGAAGCTCAAGGTCTACGAGCGCATGATCGCCGAACGCACGAGGATCGCTGATCGATTCCGCTCCGAGGGGCAGGGCGAGGCATCGAAAATCCTCGGCGAGAAGTCTCGGGAGCTGTCCAGGATCCAATCGAACGCACACCGAGAGGCCGAAGAGATCCGCGGGCAGGCCGATGCGGAGGCAACGGAGATCTATGCCGCCGCGTACGACCGCAATGACGAATCGCGCAAGTTCTATGGATTCCTGAAGACGATGGAGGCCTATCAAAAGACGCTAGACCAGAGCACAACCGCGCTGCTCTCGAGCGATGGGGACTTCTATCGCTATCTATCGACCGACCAGAACCCGTAGATTGTGCTGCTCTCGCGACGCTTTTTCGAGTGCGACGTGGAGAGTGTCGGCAGCTCGCTCATCGGTGCAGAGATCCGCCTCGGGGGGGTATCTCTGCGCATAACGGAGACCGAAGCGTACGGCGGATCGGACGATTCGGCCTCCCATGCACGTTTCGGTCGAACGGAGCGAAACGCTCCGATGTGGGGGGGCGCGGGGCGCGTGTACGTCTACCTCTGTTACGGCATTCACCATATGCTCAATTTCGTGACCGGACGCAGTGGCACGGCAGGGGCGGTGCTCATTCGATCGTGTGAGCCGATCGAAGGGATCGATCTCATTCGAGAACGTCGTGGTGCGCGTAATGGGACGGAGCTACTGGCCGGTCCCGGTCGTGTTGGGGAAGCGCTGGGACTCGATGTGGGGTGGAGCAACCACGACGCTTGTGCGCGCGGAGGCCTCGAGGTGCACGCAGGAAGAGCACCGGAGCGGATTCTCGTTGGGCCTCGAGTCGGTGTTAGCTACGCCGAAGAGCGTGACCAAAACCAACGCAGACGCTACGCCGACGGAGCGACGACGTGGATCAGCCGGTCGAATGGGCTGACGATACGCGAGTGATTTCCAGAACTTCCATGGGGCAGACATCGATACAGATTCCGCACTGGATGCAGGCGGAATTGGAGTTTCGGAGCGCTTCGCGGCGCTGCGCGAAGCTCTGCACGTCGATTCCCATCTGACAGAAACGCGTGCACTCGCCGCACCCGATGCATCTGTCGTCGCTTTCGATCTTCAAGCGGCCGATGCGGCCGGCGAGGATCTGCATCCAGGCGCGCAGAGGGCAGAAAAAGCGGCACCACACACGGGAGCCCCAGTACGGGTAGAAGGCGACGCCAAGGCTGCGCCTATGCCGGCCGGCCCTGCGCCCACGACCACGACATCGAAGACACCTTCGTCCCGCGAGGGCACCAGGCCTTCGGCGAGCGATCGGGCCACGTCGAAGCCTTGGTTGAGTGCGACCTTGATGATCGGTGCATCCGCCAGGTCGCCCACGACGTACATGCCTTTCACGTTCGACTCGTGGTCGGTCGAGATCCGCGGCAGCTCGCGCACACCGAGCTTGGGCGAGAACTCGAATGAGATCTTCATGATGTCGCGTGTCGGCATCGGGGCTTCCCGGGTTGTTCCCGGAGTCGGTCTCCTACGCCCATCTGTGCCCATGATAGGCGCTCGTTCGGCGGTTCATATCGCGCGGATTCAGTCGATATATCCCACATGGACGCCCCAGAGAGGATCAAGTACTTCCGTGAGCGGGCGGGATTGAGCCCGCCTCAACTCGCTGCGCTGCTGGAGCTCGCGCCCGGAGAGGTCGAGGCGCTGGAGCAGGGAAGCCGTGTTGTCGATCTGGATCTGATCCCCGCGCTGGTTCGCGCGCTGGGCTCGAGCTACGACGAGTTCTTCGGCACGCGGCGCCTGGCGGAGGACTTCCAGACCGAGATTCTGATCCAGAAAATCTCTGCTCGCGATCCACGAGCACGGCGAGAAGTAGAGGAGTTCGTCGATTTCAAGCTCGAGAAGGGCAGGCGAGCGGAATCGCGCCGAAGCGGCGACCCTCGAATCATCTTGATCGTGGACGATGATCGCCACGTGCGCCAGACATTGGTGCAAGCCGTGAAGGACCTCACTCCTCACCGGGTTCTCGAAGCTCCCGATGCCGAATCCGCGATTCGTCTTCTTGAGGAAGAAGAGGTGGACTTGCTGATCACCGATCTGGTCATGCCTCGGGTGAGCGGAATTGACCTGATCGAGAAGGTCAGGCTAGTCGATGCCGATCTGCCGATCATCGCGCTGACCGGTTACACCGACATCTTCGACGCCAACGACACGCTCGATGTCGACGTGATCCGAGGGAAGCCGCTTTCGCTCCAAGGGCTGGTGGACGATCTGGAGCGCTTGTTGGAGGCGTCGGACGATGGGGTGAGTGGGGTCTGAAGCTCACGGAACGCGCCGCAGCTGATTGCCCTCTCCATCTAGCACGAGGAGCTCGCGGGGCTCCCCCACGCTGAGCAAGAGACGTCGATCGCGGACCGACACCATTCTCCAGCGGCGAAGGCCACGAAGGTCATCGGGTAGTCCGCCCGCGATCACCGCTTCGACCGCAACCCGCGAGACGATCGGTGCCTTGGCAAGACGGGTGCAGAGCGAGCAGAGCGAGCGGCTCGATACGCATCGGTTGCAGTAGAGCTCGTGGCAGCTCAAACAACGAAGTGCGTGGCCCTCACAGACTGTGTCACCGCAAGGGGCACAAGCATGGGAGTGGAGCGAACAGGCCTGCCGGCCGCAGGTTCTGCAAACGTCTGCGTGGGCACGACAGACGCTGGAGTCGCAGATCGAGCAGCGCGTTCCGTCGCGCTCGCATACGGCACTGCCGCAGGTCGCGCACTCCCCCGCGCATTTTTCGCAGACCGCTCTGCCGCAGACCGAGCATTCCGCCGCGTGATCCGCGCAACGGGGCAAGCCGCAGCTCACGCAGATCGATGCGTGTTTCCCGCATCCGGTCCGGGCGCAGGTCGCGCAGCGCTCCCCGTGAGATCGACAGACGATCGCCTCGCAGAACTCGCACTGGTGAACGCACGAGGGGCAATGGGCCCGCCCACAGACGGAGCAATCCACGGACTCCGAAGTGCAGACAGGTTTGCGACAGCGGGCGCACTCCAGCGCGCAGTTCCAGCAGACCGCTCCCTCGCAGGTTGCGCATGCGGTTCGGCACCTGCCGCAGAGGTCGGTGGCGCATCGCGTGCACCGAGCGCCGCAGCTTTCACAGGAGGCTCGGCCGCAACGGCCGCACTCCAAAGCGTGTGTCTCGCAAACGACACCCCTACAGTCCTGGCACGAAGACTCACAGTGATCGCAAACAGCGGACGAGCATGCGGAGCAGGGCTTCACTCCACAGCCCACGCAAGAGAGCTTCCCGCACATTTCGCATGTGCGCGCACAAGCAGCACAAACCACATGGCCGCTGGAGCAGAGCGATATGCCGAGAGCGGGAGTTCCGCAGGCAGAGCATCCACTCGGCTCCACCGCCCCGGTGGACTGGTCGATCGAGATCGCGTGCTCTCCGAGAAGCCCGTCACGCGCGAGCGCCACTGTCGCCCTGACCCAGGGCACCTCTATCTCCGCGAAGCTGACGAGCCGAATCACCACACGTTGGCGGTGGTTTTCGATCTCTTCAGCCAGCTTGTGCTCGTACTCGTCGTCCACCTGCTCCGTGGCATCGCGCCACCGGGCCGGATCTCCACGCGGCATCTCTTCCAATCGATCTCTATAGTAGCTCTTCAGGCGCGTGATCGTATGTCGCAACCGATCGTGCAAGGCATCGGCCATCTCGCCGGCCCGGTCGCGGGCCACTCTGGCCGCGAGCCTGGCGGCCTCTTGGAACGCGGCACCGAGCTCCTCTATCGACGCATGCCGGCGAAGCAACACTCTTGAATCGTCGTCCAACCACGTACCCGGCTCGATCCGTCGTGCCACATTCTGCTCGTCCACTGTGACACTCACAAGATCTTCGACCCGTTCATCAGAGAGGTACACGAGTCGCATATGGAACACATAGTGACGCTTGAGCAGACGCTCCAGCTTCGGCTCCGAGAGCTCAGAATCGATCGCGTCGAAGCGAGCCGCGATCCAGCTCTTCCTCACACGATGCCGCACCGGCAGCCGCAGTCGAAGTCGGCGCCCTTCTCCGCTCATCTGCTTGAGTATGCTCTCGAGCACGAAGCTGCCCGGCGTCACTCTCTCTACATCTGAGCCGTGATCCGAGGCGCCGAAGCCCAAAAGCATCTCTTGCCGCCCGAAGAGATCGGCCAGCTCTCCCGCGATCTTCACCCGAGAAACCCCACCGTCGCGAGACACATCCGCGCCATGTCGGCGAAAGTATGCCTCCGTGAATTCACGCAGATCCTGGAAAGGCCCCTCTCCATCCAACTTGCTCATTGCTCCAGAACCGAATCGAGAATCCGATCCGCCTCCCTGATGTGGTGAATCCGGTGACGGGCCTGCTCGAAACGATCGGCCAGTGAGCGAAAGCCGTGTTCGATCCCGCTCTCGTCGTGCGCTGAGAGAAAAAGCTCTCTCACAATCTGCTCGAACGACTGTTGTTCGCCAAGCTCGCCGAGAATCAGATCAAGCTCGCCGATGACCAGCTCGAACATCCTGATCTTGTGGGCCAATATGTCGAGGATTCGCGCTTCGATCGTGCCATCGAGCGCGAGATTGATGATGTTGACCGGCTGCTCCTGACCGAGCCGATGCAATCGCCCGATCCTCTGCTCCACCCTCATCGGGTTCCAGGGAAGATCGAAGTTGATCAGTTGGTGGCAAAACTGCAAGTTCAAACCTTCACCACCCGATTGAGTCGAGATCAGGATCCTCGCTTCCTCTCGAAATCTGCGCAATGCCTCCGATCTGGCGTGCATCGATGCGAGGCCACCGTGGAATATCTCGACCGACTCCCCCCTCTCGGAAAGAAGACGGCGTAGCTGCGACATCGTTTCCAGGAAATCGGTGTAGATAATGAACTTGCCGGGGAACTTCTCCAATATCTCGTAGACGGCACTCACCTTTCTGGTCTCAGGAGAGATGTTGGCGACGTTCTTGGCGAGGGAGCGGAGTCTCTCGGCGCCCTTCCCCGCCAAGT